>JAKAFV010000001.1 GCA_021817915.1 bacterium
GATCTAAAAAATGCCCTGAATGCTTAAGCGAAATTCCCATTGAAGCCAAGCGCTGTTCGCATTGCGCGCAAAGCGTGAAGTAAGTTGGAAATTGGTATAGTAAAAATATCTTTAAATATAATTAAAGGTCGCAATTTAATTTAAAATATATGAAAAAAATATTATTAGTTTTAAGTTTATCATTTTTGGCGATGCCGTTTGTTTCTTTTGCTTCGGGTTTTCAAGGCGTTCAAGTTTATACGCTTGGTAAAGATGAAGTTGCTAAAGAAAATATTTACGCGGCTGGCAACAGCATTAATATTTTAGGAACAGCCGAAGGAGATGTTTTTACGGTTGGAGGGAACGTAATGGTTTTGGGCGACGTGGGTAAAGATTTAAACGCGGCGGGCGGAACCTTGGTTGCTGAAAGCAACGTCGGCGATGACGCGCGCTTGGCCGGAGGCACGCTGGCGATTGGCGGAAAAATCGGCGGAGAGCTTTTAGCTGCCGGCGGACAAATGAATTTGAACCCGAGCCTGCAAGTTAAGGGCAATGCTAAGCTGGCGGGCGGGAATATTTTGGTTGATGGCGATATAAAAGGCGACCTTGCTGTTTATGGAGATGCCATTCGCATCGACGGCATAATTGGCGGAAACGTTTCGGCAAAGGCGGGCCAAAAATTGGTTATTGGCAGTAGGGCGGAAATTGACGGGAACTTAAACTACAGCGCGCCGGAGAAACTGACGATTGAAGACGGGGCTAAAATAACAGGCGAAGTTGTTTTTACGGAAATTGCCGTGAAAAGCCGGGGAATCACGCAAAAAGGCTTTTTGGGATTTATTGGGATAGCATGGCTTATCGGACTGTTGATGTCTTTGACGGCGTCATTGGCGGTATATTTCTTGTTTGGCAAAAAAATAAAAGAGGCAATAAATTATACGCTGGATAATTTTGGCAAAGAAACATTGCGCGGGTTTGTTGCTCTGGTGGCTTTGCCCATAGCGGTGGTTATTTCCTTTGCCACGGTTATTGGCATTATGCTTGGCTTCGCGGGACTTTTACTTTACATTTTGATGGCGGTATTCGCTTGTATTTTCGCGCCAATATTATTGGGAACTATTATTTTCCGGAAACTTTTGAAAAAGCCGGAATTCGGAGTTGATTGGAAGAGCGTGCTGACAGGCGTGGTAGTGTTGAGAATCGTGGCGATTATTCCTTTTGTTGGATGGATATTTTGCTTTATCTTTTTCTTGGCCTCTTTCGGAGTGTTGTTTAATTATTTGTATAAACACTTTAAAAAGGCTTAATTGGCAATTATTGGATAGCTATATTAAAAAGCGGGGCGCGAGCTTCGCTTTTTTTGACATTATAATTAAAATATGGTATAAATCTTTCAGGCCATAAAAAATTTAAAACGGTAAAGAACATCTTTTTATAATGAAATCTTGGGAGGCAAATATGAAAAAACTGATGCTTTTTTTAATCGCGGCGATGCTCATCGGAAAAATGTCGGTCGGCGAATGGAAAAAGATCGCCGACAAGGATGAATTTGTGCGGTTTATCGGCATAACGCTTTGCAACGATTTGGATTGCGAGGTGGCCGATATAGAGACAAAAAAAATCGGCGGGGACATATATTTTTTCTGGGAGTGCCTTGATTCCAAGCCCGGCTCTGCGCCCCAGAAATTGAAAAAGAGAAAAGTGAATCTTTAATGTATGAGTTTGAAGTGTTTCGGTCGATGACCGCCAATATACAGACGCAGTTTGTCTGGTGAGGCGGTTTTTTTATTAGCGAAACCCTTTTTAAAATCAATCGTCATATTCAATGAAGGATATAAAAAAACATGAAAAAACTACGCTTGTCACAATATATAAATAATATCACTGTTTGGTTTAAACACGATTTAAATTTAAGCGTTATTTGGCCGGAGCAATTAAGGGTGAGTATCAAGTATTTTGTATTAAGTATCTAGTATTATTGGGAATCAAAAATTAACTAAAGATTGCCTCGGCGAGATAATGCCGGGGCAATTTATTTTATCCAAGGCTATCTCGAGGGAGCAATTTAACAATCTTAATATGGAGGATAAGGAAATGGAAAGCGATCAAGAGGCAAGGGTAAAAGACGTTGTTGTTGGTATTGACAGTATTTTAAACAGGGAGGAGGAAAAGAGTATGGGAAATATCAAAGAAGCAGATGCGGAAAAGGTGGTTGTTTTGGACAATGTCAATGATGATGTTGTCGAACAATCGGATAGTGGAAACAAGGCCGGACTTTCCGGAATTTTTTCCAAAGAGAGTGCATTAGGGATGTTTTTCAGGATTTTCAAATTTCGCGTTTTGGTTGTGGCAAAAGAGAAGATCTATTTATCGATAAAAATCCGGCGCAACAGGAATGAAGAATGTGGAAATAGAGGATTTTAAATAGGGGCCGTTCATTTGTAGTAAGATGAATGAACGGCCCTTTTATTTGCCCTAAATTCGCCGAAAGTGTAAAATGTAAATAATGTTTAATCTGCCGGTTTTGCTGTCGATAATCCCTTTTTTGGTTTTTATTATTCTTTTGCTTTGGATAAAAACTTCGCTTCTTAAAGCGTCGGTAATTACGCTTGTTTTATTTACGATTTTGACGATTTTGTACTGGCAGATACTGCCCGTTTCACTTTTATCTTCTTATATTAAAGGATTTTTTGTGGCCTTTGACATTTTTATTATTATTTTCGGAGCGATTTTTTTCTTGGGCATACTGAAAGATTTGGATGTTATTAAAAACATTTCATATTATCTGGAGCATTTTTCAAAAGATTATCGGGTGCAAATAATTATCTTGGCATGGTTTTTTGAAAATTTTATAGAAGGAACCGCCGGGTTTGGAACTCCCGTAGCGGTTGTCGCTCCGCTTCTTATTGGACTTGGCTTGCCAGTGATCAAAGCGTTGGTAATAGCGCTTTTGGGAAATAGCGCTTCGGTAGTTTTTGGCGCCGCCGGAGCGCCCATCCGCATCGGCTTCGCGGGATTGGATGTTTCTTCGGTGCCGTATATTTCAGCGCTTATAAATTGTGCTGGATTTATTGTGCCAATTTTTATGCTTTGGATAATTACTTCGGGCAGGATAAATGGCAAGAAGGAATTTTTCGGCGGTTTAAGCTTTGCCATTTGGTCGGGAATCGCTTTCGTCGTGCCATCGGCGCTTGCCGCCGCGTTTATGGGACAGGAATTTCCTTCAATAGTAGGTTCAATTATCGGCTTGGCCCTGGTAATGGCTTCCAGTAAATTGGGGATTTTTACCCCCAAGAATATTTTGTCTTTACGAGGAGAAGAGACTCTAAAGAAAACAATGTCTGCTTTCAGGGCTTTCTTGCCCTACGCGGTTTTAATTTTACTTTTGATTCTTGGCAAATTGGTTTTGGGAAATTCAAACATTAATATTTCTTTAATAATAGACCATGCCTTTAATTTGTTTAATCCCGGTTTTGCTTTTATTATTGCCGGCTTAATTACAGCTTTTATTTGGAAAAGCAAAAAAGAAAATATTCCACTTTCGGCGATAAATTCTTTTAAGGGGGCAATAAGCCCGTTTTTAGTTATTGTTTCAATGTCAGCGCTTACTCAGTTAATGATAAATTCCGGGCAAAATAATTCCGGATTGCCGGCAACAATAACTCTTATCGCAAAAATTTTTGAAACAAGCTGGTTGCCATTTTTTGCGCCATTCATAGCTGCTTTCGGCGCTTTTATTACTGGTAGCGCCACGGTTTCAAACATTATGTTCGGAAATTTTTTCAGCGTTGCCGCTCAAGCTCTTGGCCTTAGTGTTGCGGTAATATTGTCGCTTGGCGTAGTTGGAGGGTCGGCGGGCAATATGATAGCTTTGGCGGACATGCTTGCCGGGGAAGCGGTAGTCGGCGTAAAAAATCGGGAACGGGAAATTTTAAAAGGAGTGTTTGTGCCTTGCGTAACTTATCTGGTGATTGTGGGAATTATTGGAATGATTATCATATATATATGATGCTCGAATTTTATTCAAAAAACAAAAAAATTTTATTAGCGATTTCCGTTTTAATTTTATTGGTTGGAATCGTATATTTGATTTTTGCCAATCTTCCCGCCAAGCCCGAGCCGGAGCAAGTTTTTTGTGCCCTGGACGCCAAATTATGCCCGGATGGTTCTTATGTCGGAAGATCCGGGCCCAAATGTGAATTTTCGGCGTGCCCGGAAATAAGCAATGAATTTGGGTGGAAAACTTTTACCGATTACGCGCTGGGAGTTTCTTTTCAATACCCTGACAGCTTTGGAACAAAATATATGCATGCGCTCGACTGGCCTCCGCAGATTGCCGTGATTAACGAGACTTACAGTTGTATTGAGGCCGGGTCTGAAATTGAGCGCGCCGGCAGAACGGAAACTAGAGTTATAAACGGCAGAAATTATTGCGTCACGACCATAGCCGAGGGCGCCGCCGGAAGCATTTATACCCAATATGCTTATGCGCTGGCAAAAGGAGAAAAGACGGTAATTTTTACTTTTAGCGTCCGCGCCACGCAATGCGGAAACTATAATGAGGCGCAAAAAATCGAATGCGAAAACGAGCGCGCGTCTTTTGGCATTGATTATTTTATAGACCGCATAGTTCGGACCTTAAGATTCAACTAGCTTTGAATATAATTAATTTTTAACGGGCTGATTGACAAAATAAGCTAAATAAGCTATATTATTTTCAGTTCTCAAAACGTTAAATGTTGTCATTGGCGTTCTTTTTTTCGGAAAAGGAGGGCATATGTCAACAAATGGTAAAAAGAATCACAGGTCGGGTGGCAAGTATTGCGGCAGCCACACGACGATAATTGATGCCGCGGAGATTCCGGTAGATGCGGTAGTCGGCCTGCCCGAAGTGCATAAGATTTCTCTCGGGTTTATCAAGGCCGGTTTGCCCTCTGTGAACGGCAGCCGACGGGTGAAAATTGTCGATATTGACGGAGGAGTGTTTCTGTCAGTCAGGGGGAACACCACTCATCAAGAAGTGACTATTTGCACTCATGATGGCCATAAGACGAAGTTTGCCATCGCTGTCGCCAGCAGGAATGCCGGAATTAACATCTCATTCGGAAAGCATTAAGAAAGGGGTGATTTAAATAAGGTATGTTACATCGGCTTTGACCGTTTAGCCACAAAGCAATTCAAACGGTCATTTTTTATATTTTATGGATACTCAAACTAAAGTCATTTTATTTTTAACGACCAGCGGAGTGGTCTTTTGGCTGATAAATATCTTTTTACTTATTAAGCGGTTTTTGTAATCCGCCTGTTTTGATTTATTTCGGCATAAGGCGTAGAATATAAAAACTTATGTCAGAGTATTACCCCGATAGCAGAATTTCGGCAGGCTTCGCTTAAAAAAGCCGAACTTCGCTACGGGGCAGGTAATTCTTTTAATTCATAATATTATGAGCGAGTATTATAATTCTAGGCGCGCGAAAAATCTTTATGAGCCCAATTCTCGGGAGCCGTTTAAATTATCGCGTTCCAAAATAGATTTATTTTTTAGCTGTCCAAGGTGTTTTTATTTAGACCGCCGGCTTGGAGTCGGGCGTCCGCCGGGATTCCCGTTCTCTTTAAATTCCGCCGTTGATAAGCTTTTGAAAATGGAGTTTGATATTCACCGCGCCAATGGCACGAAGCACCCGTTGATTGAAAAATATGGCGTGGACGCGCGGCCTGTTTCGCATGAAGACTTGGAAAAGTGGCGGCACAATTTTACCGGCATTCAATATTTGCACAAGCCGACGAACTTTTTGATAACCGGCGCCATAGACGACCTTTGGCAAAACTCAAAAAAGGAATACATAATTGTTGATTATAAAGCTACTTCAAAAGACGAAGAAATTACCGAACTCAACAAAGATTGGCAAGACGGATATAAAAGGCAGATGGAGATTTATCAGTGGCTGTTCCGCCAAAATGGATTTAAAGTTTCAGATACTGGATATTTTGTTTATTGCAATGGCAAAACCGACCGCCAGGCGTTTGATGCCAAGCTGGAATTTGACATTACTTTAATTCCATATACGGGCAGTGATAATTGGGTTGAAAGGGTTATTTTAGACGCGCATAAATGTTTGAACGCTAATACAATTCCTGAGGCGGGCGCGGATTGCGATTATTGCGATTATGTTAAAGCGGTAAATTTAGAAAAAAAATCATAATAAAAATATGATATTAACAACTCACGCGATTGTCGGAGCGGCAGCCGGAAGACTTTTTTCAGACCCATTTGTGGCTTTTTCCGCGGGTTTTGCCAGCCATTTTATAATAGATGCCATTCCGCACTGGGCGTATAATTTAAAATCGCGGGCAAGGAACGAAAAAGAGCCGTTAAACGATGATATAGAAATCGGTAAAAAATTTGTCGGCGATTTGGCGCGCATCGGGCTGGATTTTATTGTTGGCATTTTCGCCGCGATTTTTATTTTTCAAGGCGAAGACGGTTTTATGAGTTTGTCGGTAAATTTATTATCGGGCGTGGCCGGAGGAATTATTCCCGATTTTATGCAATTTCTTTATTTTAAAATCCGCCAGGAGCCTTTTATCGCCGTCCAAAAACTGCACATTTATGTCCATCAGGGCATAGGGGAAATTCCGGCGTTGCCTTACGGATTAATATCTCAAGTCGTCGTTATCGCCGCCGCGATTTTAATATCAAAAGCGATTTTTTAGTTATGAAAATTTTCGTAAAGGCCAAGCCTGGGGCGAAAAAAGAAGAAGTTTTAAAAATAGACGAAACGCACTATGCCGTTTCCGTTAAAGCGCCGGCGACGGAGGGCAAGTCTAATAAAGCTATAATTAAAGCGCTGGCAAAGCATTTTAACGCCAGCGTTTCTTGCGTAAATATCCTCTCAGGCCGTGCTTCAAGGCAAAAAATTGTAGAGATTTTATAATTTGATATAATAAGGCAAATGCCTCGTATAAATAAATTCAAGCTGGGGGTTTCTATCGTTTTACCTTTGTTTGCCGGGCTTATTGGCTCTTTTTTCACGGCGCCGGCGATTGATTCTTGGTACCAATATTTAATAAAACCTTCTTTTTCTCCGCCGAATTGGATTTTCGGTCCGGTTTGGACTTTGCTTTATATTCTTATGGGAATAGCTTTTTATTTGGTTTGGCAAAGCGGATTTGAAAATAAAAAAAAGAAAATAGCGATTTTGGTTTTTGCTGTTCAGCTTGTTTTGAATTCATTGTGGTCAATTTTATTTTTCGGGCTGGAAAATCCGTTTCTGGCCTTAAATGAAATTATTTGCCTTTGGATTTTTATTTTAATAACGCTGGTTATTTTTTGGAAAATTAAAAAATCCGCCGGCTGGCTTCTGTTGCCTTATCTTGTTTGGGTTTCTTTCGCCGCGGTTTTAAATTTTTCTATTTGGCAATTGAACTATTAATTCCGCATGAAAATTAAAGTTTTTTTATTAATGATTTTATTAGTTATTATTTTTATCATCACAGCGATTGTCTTAATCGCTGTTTTTTCTTCATTCGCCGACAATAGGGCAGTTTCGGATAAGGCGGAAATTACTCCCGTCTGTTTCAATGGCCGTTGCTTCAATGCGGAAGTCGCGTCTTCTTTTTCTGCGCGGATGAAGGGTTTAATGGGCAGAGAATCTTTGGCGGAAGATGTCGGAATGATATTTTCTTTTTCAGGCGAAGACAAACATGCTTTTTGGATGAAAAATACTCTTATTCCCTTGGATATTATCTGGATAAGCAAAAATAAAGAAATTGTTTATATCGCCAAAAATGTCCAGCCTTGCAAATCTCTTATTTGTTCTTCGGTTTCTCCAGATAAACTCGCAAAATATGTTTTGGAGATAAACGGTGGAAAAGCCGATGAAATCGGCTTGAAAACGGGCGATAAAGCGGAATTTGAGTTGCGGCAATAAGCCGGAAGTTATATAATTTAGTTATGGATAAATTTATTTGGAAAGAAGAAAATAGCGTGGGCGTAAAAGAGATAGATGAACAGCACAAGCATTTTTTTGAAATCGCGAATAGTATTATTGATTTGACGGCGAAAGAAAATTTAACAAAAGAAGAAGTTGTTAAGAGTTTGCAAGAGCTTGGTGATTACGCTTTTTACCATTTAAGCACGGAAGAAAATTATTTTGACAAATTTAAATATCAAGACGCGCCTCTTCACATTAACGCGCATAACGAATACCGCGAATCTGTAAATGAATACTTTGGGAAAATGAATAGCCCAGAAGCAGATGTGAAAAAACTGGCGGAAGAAATGGCGGGATATTCCGGTAATTGGCTATTGGCGCATATTGTAGTAGTGGATAAGCAATACACGAAGTTTTTCAACGAGCACGGATTAAATTAATCAATTTTCAAGCATGGTAAAAAAAAATAAATCGGTTAAAAAACCGGTGGTTGTCGCCGTTAGCGGGGGATTCGACCCAATTCATATCGGGCATGTACGAATGTTTGAGGAAGCGAAAAAGCTTGGAGATAAATTAGTCGTTATTTTAAACAATGATAATTGGCTGAAGCTTAAAAAGGGGTGCGCCTTTATGCCGCAGAATCAAAGAAAAGAAATTCTGGAAGCGTTTAGGGCGGTTGATAAAGTTGTATTGACCAAGCATAAGCCTGGGACAAAAGATATAAGCATCGGCAAAGAATTGGCGGAATTAAAACCAAACATTTTTGCCAAAGGAGGCGATAGAAACGTAAAAAATATTCCAACGGTAGAAAATGCGGTTTGTGAAAAAATCGGATGTAAAATAGTTAATGGTATTGGCTACGGCGGTAAAGTCCAATCAAGTTCGTGGCTTTTAGAGAAATACGTAAATAATATAAATAATAAAAATTTAAAAAAGTCGAAGTAAAATAAAGGCAAAAATTTAAAAATTATGAAAGGATATTTTACAAATATAGAAAAAGACACGCTGGAAAACGGCAATTTTCGCAAGGTGTTATATACGGGAAAGCATAGCCAATTAGTATTAATGAGTTTGAAGCCAAAAGAAGAAATCGGCATGGAAACGCATACTGACAATGACCAATTTTTCCGATTTGAAAAAGGCCAGGGCAAATGCGTTATTGACGGCAATGAATACGCGTTGAGCGACGGCGCGGTAATTATTGTTCCGGCCGGAGCGGAGCATAATATCATCAATACTTCCGACACCGATGATTTAAAACTTTATACAATTTATTCACCCGCTCATCATAAGGATGGCATCGTGCGCGCGACCAAAGAGGAAGCGGAAGCGAACGGAGCCGATTTTGACGGCAAAACAAGCGAATGAAAAATTTTATTAAGAAAAGAAAAATTTTAATTATAGTTGTAGCTGCTGCGATTTTGGCAGTGGGCGGTTATTTTTATTTTAACCGCGATACCGGTTCGGGCGTTGAGACTGTTGAAGCGAAAAAGGGAAATATTTTTCAAGAAGTTAGCGTTACGGGCAGCGTTAAGCCTTCGGAAAATGTCGATTTAGCTTTTGAAAATGGAGGAAAAATTTCAAAAATTTACGCCGAAGTCGGAGACATGGTTGTTTCGGGCCAGGCGTTAATTCAACTCGATGATTCTGAGGTTTTTGCCAGCCTTGCCAGTGCAAAAGCGACTTTAAAAACCAAAGAGGCCGAACTTGACGAATTAATTCGAGGCGCTCGCGAAGAAGAAATAATAATCAGCCAGACAAAAGTTGATAACGCCCAAATCGTTTTAGACGAAGCGAAAAAAACTCTCGTTGAAAAAATAAAAAATTCCTACACAACTTCCGACGATGCTATTCGCAACAAAGCGGACAGCTTTTTTAAGACGCCGGCCATTCCCGCTCCCCAATTAAATTTTTACATTTCTGACAGTCAGTTAAAAATTGATATTGAAAATCAAAGGCTGGCGATGGAAGAAGCGTTAAATTCTTGGAGTTTGTCTTTGGCAAAAATAACAGTTGATTCAGATTTAGCATTGTATATCGCTGAGGCGAGAAATAATCTTAATAAAGCAAGCGTGTTTTTGGACAAAGCGAATTCGGCTTTGAACGGGCTTACTGCCGGCGCCAGCGTTACTCAAACTACGATAGACGGGTGGAAAACCGGAATTTCAACGGCAAGGACAAATATCAATACGGCAATAGACAGCATTTCGACCGCTGAAACGAATTATAAAAATGCCCAAGCGGATTTGGTTTTGGCTCAGCAAGAATTAAATTTGGAAATAGCGGGCTCTACAATTGAAGAAATAAAAGCGCAAGAAGCCCAGGTTGAAAAAGCCCGCGCCGACGTTTTAACCTATCAAGTTCAAGCGGACAAAACTATTCTGCGTTCTCCAATAAGCGGAATCGTGGCTAAACAAGACGCTAAAATAGGGCAAATTGTTTCAGCAAACACCGTTACGGTTTCCGTCATAAGCGCGAATCAGTTTGAAATAGAGTCAAAAATTCCCGAGGCTGACATAGCTAAAATTAAAATTGGAGATTTAGCGAAAGTTACGCTTGATGCTTACGGCGACGGCGTTATTTTCGGCGCAAGAGCGGTTAAAATAGATCCGGCGGAAACATTTGTTGAAGGAGTCGCGACATATAAAACCACTTTTCAGTTTGAAAAAAGCGACAACAGAATAAAATCTGGAATGACGGCAAATATAGATATCTCAACGGATAAGCGCGAAAACGTTTTAGTTATTCCGCAAAGAGCGATTATCTTTGAAGGAGCGGAAAAATTCGTAATGGCGGATAATGGAGCTTCGGGTTTTGAAAAACGGAAAATTGAAATTGGCCTTAGGGGCATTGACGGCAATGTTGAAGTTATTTCTGGCTTAGAAGAAGGGGAGAAGATTTCAGCTACAGGGCAAGTAAAATAGATGATGCCTTTAATAGAATTAAAAAATATATCAAAATCGTACTCTGACGGCGATGTTGAAACGCCCGCGCTTTCTGATATTTCCTTTGCGATAGAGCAAGGGGAATTTGTAGCCATTATGGGCCCGAGCGGTTCGGGCAAATCCACACTGCTCCATATTTTGGGTTTTTTGGACGGCCAAACAAAAGGAGAGTATTTTTTTGGCGGAAAAAAGATGGGAGATTATTCAAAAGAGGAACTCGCCCATGTTCGAAATAAAGAAATGGGGTTTATTTTCCAGTCGTTTAATTTGCTTCCCCGGACAACCGTGCTTGAAAATGTAAAATTGCCCCTTTTCTATTCAAAAATAAAGGAATCTTCTTGGGATAGGATTGCCATGGACGCAATTGAAATGGTGGGCTTGGCTCATCGCGCCAACCATCTTTCTTCTCAGCTTTCTGGCGGTGAAAAACAAAGAACGGCGATAGCTCGAGCTTTGGTAAATTCTCCGCAAGTTATTTTTGCCGATGAACCGACGGGGAATTTAGATTCAAAGTCCGGCGGGCAAATTATGGAATTTTTGGAGAAATTGAACGATATGGGCCATACGATAATTTTAATTACCCATGAAACATATACCGCCGAATACAGCAAAAGAATAATCCATTTAAAAGACGGAAAAATTGAAAGCGATAAAAAAGTTGATCATGACCACAGAAGAAGGGGCAAAGACCATTTTATGAAGTAAATTTATGACAATAGGCTACACTTTTAAAACGGCCGTAATCGGCCTTAAAACCCACAAATCCCGCTCGGCTTTGACTATTCTGGGAATTGTTATAGGCATTACGTCTATTATCTTGGTAATGTCGCTTGGCGAGGGGATGCAGAATTTAATATTAGGCCAAATACAAGGGCAAGTCGGCTCAAGAGTGATTGAAATAGCTCCGGGCAAACAGCCGAAAGGGCCGTCTGATTTTATGTCTATGTTTTCTGATTCTTTAAAACAGAAAGACGTTGATGCACTTTCCAAAAAAGGCAACGTGCCTTATTTAAGCAGGATTATGCCTATGGTTTTCGGCAGTGAAAGCGCGGCTTACGGCAATGAAACGTATCAAGCAACTTTCTACGGCATGACCGACGCTGCTGGCAGCATGTACAATCTTGTTGTAGATAGGGGCCGGTTTTTGGCGGAAGACGACGTGAAGAGTTATGCCGACGTGGTTGTCATCGGTTCAAAAGTGAAAGAAGAGCTTTTCGCTAATAACGAAAACGTTATTGGCGAAAAAATAAAAATAAAAGGGAAAAATTTTCGGGTTATAGGGATTTTGGAAAAAAAAGGCGCTAGCCTTATAAGCTTTGACGAGGCGATGTTTGTTCCTTATACCACCGCCCAGCAATATATTTTGGGAATAAAATATTTCAACCACATTATAATAGAAGCCGATACTGATGAGCACGTCGAACAAACTGTTGAAGATATTAAAAGAACGTTGAGAAACACGCACGATATAACAGGTTCCGAAGAAGACGATTTTAACGTTTCCAGCCAGGCTGATGCCTTAGAAATGGTCGGGACGGTTATGAATATAATAACTTTATTTTTAGTTGCCGTTGCCGCAATTTCGCTTTTAGTCGGCGGAGTGGGCATTATGAATATAATGCTTGTTTCCGTGACCGAGAGAACTCGCGAGATCGGCTTGAGAAAAGCCATTGGCGCTACGGAAAAAAATATCTTGTTTCAATTTCTTTTGGAAGCGGTTATTTTAACCGGGCTGGGCGGTTTGATAGGTATTATTTTAGGCTCATCGCTTTCGGCGCTTATGGCGTTTATTTTGGGCAAAGTTCTTTCTCTGGATTGGCAATTTGCCTTTCCTTTAAGCGGGGCAATACTGGGTTTCGGAGTTGCCGCTTTAATAGGCTTGGTTTTCGGGCTTTATCCGGCCCGCCAGGCGTCTAAAAAGAGCCCGATTGAGGCATTAAGATATGAATAGCATTTTAATATTTATAAATTTTGAAATTTGATATAAAAAGACTCGGTCTTACGACTCGAGTCTTTTTTTGACAGCAGAGCTGCCATTTGAAATTACGCATTCTTCAACCATTCGGTTGTTTTGTCTTTTCCTCCTTCAAACTTATAGGTAAATGTGTTGATGAGATGTCCAAAAGAATGATCCGTTGGGCGTTGCGATTTGTCGGCGATAATGTCTTTTTTTGAAAAGCCGATAATTTTAATGCCAGATTTTTTTACGTCTTCGTGTGAAATCACGCCTTTCTTCATTAAGAGTTCGATAGGTTTTCTGTCTTCGGTGAGGAAAAGTGCCCAATATGCCGTGCTCCCCTCGCCAACTCTCAGGATGAACCCTTTGCATATAACTTCGTCATGGCAGAAAAACTCCATTTGGCAAAGATGCCCTATGTAGCGTTGCGGATTCTTCAATTTGACCTCCTTGTGGAATTTTTTATTTGCTTAAGACAAAATAGCACATTTCCATGTTTTTGTAAATAATTTTAAAATTGAAAATTATTGTTATAATAAGATTATGAGTAAAGTCGGAAAAATAAGTTTAAAAGACAGCATCGGCATTAAAGACGCGGTTTTAAAATCGGTTGAGGAAATCGGCGGATTTAAAAAATTCGTAAAAACCGGCGATGTGGTTTTTTTAAAGCCGAACTACAATACCGCCGACCCGTCTCCCGCTTCAACGAGTGTCGATTTTTTAAAAGCTGTCGTTGAACTATCTTATGATTTTGGCGCGAAGCTTGCGATGATAGGAGAGTCATCAACCGTAACCTTAAACACCAGAAAAATAATGGAGAAAGCCGGAGTTCTTGAATTGTTAAAAATGGAAACTCCGCCGAGGATATATGTTTTTGAAGAAGAAGTTTGGGTAAAAAAAGAAATTCCGGGCGCAAAATATTTAAAAAATGTTTCTATTCCGGAAATCTTGGAAAGAGCGGACAAGTTGATTCTTTTGCCTTGCCTTAAAACCCATAAGCAGGCGAAATTTACCGGCGCCTTAAAGCTTTCGGTCGGTTTTATGAAGCCGGCTCAGCGCGTGCCCTTACATTTAATGAATCTTCAAGAAAAAATCGCCGATTTAAATAAAATAATCCATCCCGATTTGGTTATTATGGACGCGAGAAAATGTTTTATTTCGGGCGGGCCGATGAAGGGCGTTATTCGCGAGCCAAATTTAATTTTGTCTTCGGAAGATAGAGTAGCGATAGATATTGAGGGCGTAAAAATAATTCAAGGTTTTGAAGGAAATTCTTTAGCGGGGATAAACCCTGAAGATTTGCCGCAAATGAAATAAAACGCGGAATAAAATATTATGATTGTTATTCTCTATAATATTAGAAGCTTGCATAATGTCGGCTCTATTTTTCGGACCGCGGACGCGGCTGGAATTGAAAAGATATATCTTTGCGGAATAACGCCGGCGCCGATTGATTCTTTTGGCCGGCCTCGCCAGCAACTAACCAAAGTTTCTTTAGGCGCGGAGCATTATGTAAAATGGGAAAAGGTTAAAACGGCAAGCAAATTGATAGATAAATTAAAAAAAGAAAAATATAAAATTTTCGCCATTGAACAAAGCAAAAAATCAATTTCTTACAATAAGCTTCAAGTTTTAAGCTTCAAGTTTCAATCTATCGCAATAGTTTTGGGGAATGAAGTTAAAGGGTTGCCGCTTTCAATTTTAAAACGCAGCGACAAAATATTGGAAATCCCAATGTTTGGGAAGAAAGAATCGCTTAATGTTGCCGTGGCTTTTGGCATTGTTGTTTTTAAATTAAGGGAATTGTATAATTAAATAAACGTAATACCAATATGCGAATGCGTGCGAATGCAACGAATAATACGAATTCGTATTCATTCGTATCATTAGTAAAATTCGTAGATTAGTATCATTTAAGCGA
>JAKAFV010000056.1:0-296 GCA_021817915.1 bacterium
ATAAATTATCGTCCCATTGCATTACTAATTTTCCATTAGTCCTTTCTATCTCCGCTTTACTCTTATTACTCACATAATTTCCTCCCCAAACCAAAATTTTTTCTCCAACATTAATCGGCTCTACAGCAAACATACCTCGCCCCTTTTGTATGGTATCTCTAATCTCTATTTTGGGATTAATCCAATCTTTTCCAATTATTTTATACATAAAAGTTTGTGTCCAACTCGTAAGACTTGTAAGACACAAAAAATATTGGCGGTGGGGGTGGGATTCTTCCCTCTTGATATAAATCTTT
>JAKAFV010000056.1:306-3455 GCA_021817915.1 bacterium
CGCCGAAGCCTGAGCGCAGGCGGAGAACTCACAATTATACTTGTTTTTCCCGCGCAAAGCGGAAGGTGGAGGATTCGAACCTCCGAGAGGATTTCTCCTCTACCGCATTTCAAGTGCGGCGCGTTAGACCACTCTGCCAACCTTCCGCTTTAAGCGGAATTTGCCCGTCCCTTCGACCCCTGCCTGCCGGCAGGCAGGGCTCTGGCACCCCACCAGTGGACCTACGGGGAATCGAACCCCGATCTTCCGGATGCAAACCGGATGCTCTACCACTAAGCTATAGGCCCAATCAAGATATGCACTAATTAAATACTATTCTTTTTAAGCCATTTTTCAATTCGCCTCCGGCGAATATGATGCTCTCTCGGGGCAATTTTCTATAATCGCCCGTTGGCCGTCATATATTCGCTTTGCGAATATATCGGCCAACCCACTAAGCTATAGGCCCAATTTAAAAACGAAGCGGGCGAAGTGGTGGACCTGACGGGACTCGAACCCGTGTTCTTTAGTATGCCATACTAACGCTTTTCCTCTAAGCTACAGGCCCCCAATTTTTTTAACAGCAAACCCGTAATTTGTTCTAACTCTAGTTGAATATTCGCTCCTTTACAAGTGACCACGCAAACTCCCTTATAATCTTTTTTTAAAGTTTTCTTCCCCGCCGTTCTCGGATCAGGTTTGGTTTTATAGAAATTGTTGCGAGAAATGCCGGTTATTTTTGACCAAAAAGATTCTAATTTTTTTATATTTTGGTCAGCTCGATAACATATCCTACATTTCAGTTGCTGAAGTTTTATACCATAACATCTATTTAAAAGTAGTATATAAAGTAAAATAATATTTGGGTTAGAACTACCAAGCATCAGTCCCGAATGTCCTTCCCATTTTGCGCCCTCGCCCAGATAAAGGGTAGCCAAGATTATTTTAAGGTTAGCCTCATCTAAATGAGAAACATTCTTTATTGCCTCGCCTTTCACAGATTCTAAAAAATCCTCCCGCTTCTTTCTATTGCTGGCCCAGGCCATTTTTTGCGCCTTACTAAAATTTCTATTATTTAACTCCTTAATTTTTTTTCCGTACCAACTGGGTAACTTTACATTTTGGCACCAACTAGAAAGGGTGCTTTTGGGAATGTTTATTTTTAAAGTTTTTTTTATTTCGGAATACGTACTGCCAGAACTTCTCAGCTTCCTAACTTTTTCCCTTAAAACAATCTTGTCCATTTATTTTATTGTACCCCAAAACTCCTCTATGTGCAATAAAAACTTATACCCCCTTGTCCAAGTGATAAATATGAATTTCTAAGATCTAAAGAATTTATTCTTCCCTTTTTTCGTGATGATGAGCTTTAGCTTTTTCGCTGAAAATATAAATATAAAGAATTTCAAGAATTCCAAGGGTGTTTATCACCAAGAGCGCCATAAACCAATATTTTTGGTTTAGACGCGCCGCCTTCCAAAGCGCCAAACCTTTCCAAATTACCGACCACAGTAAAGCTGCCGCGAACAGCAATCCGAAAAATCCGAATCCGAATCCCAACAAGCCAAAGCCGACCATTGAATTATACATATTTGCCATGATATGAATTATAGACTAAAATAACCAAAAAGCAATAAAAAGTCCCCGTCGTTCAACGGATAGGACGAAGGTTTCCTAAACCTTAAATCGAAGTTCGATTCTTCGCGGGGACACCAAAAATCTTGACTTTTAGAGTAAAATGTCTTACTTTCTTATTAGACGTTTAAGCGTCTTTTTTGAACATTGTCACAGTAAATACAGGCAAGAAAGGGGGTTTGTATGGAAAGTGTTAATGCGCAAATAGAAGCCATTATTTTAACAAATCGTGGCACTGCAATCCATGCCAAGGATGCGAAAGGCACTCTATATAAATTCTCTGGTTGCCCCTTAGTATGGAAATGTATCTTCCCTCCGCAAGTCGGCCTTAGGGTAACGCTTGAGCTGCTAGAAGAGCGACCCTATGGTTTCAAAGCCAACAGAGTGACCTGCAATTAATATTTTTGGGCATATGGATTATGGAGGAAATCCTATGCCCTGTTTTTTTATCATTGTTAAACAACAACTGTTTTGGTATATTTAAATTAAATTGAAAGGTTGGCAGAGTGGGTCCCGCTTCAGCGGGACGGGTATTGCGAGTCGTGGAACGACGAGCAAGATACCCGGGAACTAACGCGCTATATCGTTCTATATAAAGCGGAGGAGTGCCTGAGTGGCTGAAAGGGCCGCTCTCGAAAAGCGGTATGCTGGAAACGGCATCGTGAGTTCGAATCTCACCTCCTCCGCTTTGCACGGAATTTAAGAAACATAAATAAAAACCCGCATCATGCGGATTTTTATTTATGTCTCACCGTTAATTCACTTCTACGGCTATTTTATTAATATCGCTAGGAACAGTCTTTATCCAAATTGGCCAGAAAGAAACCGTGAATTTTTGAATATTTTTATAAGAAGAAACTAATAATTTTAGCTCTGACTCATTTTTTTCAGCCACTTTTTGCTTAAATTCATCAACATTTATCGGTTCTTCAAAAATACCCTTGAAATCAACGGCAAAAGAAATTTTGCCTTGGCCGAAATCCGGCCTTGGCGCGCCATATTCTAAAGCATAACTTTTAATTTTTAATAAATTGTCTCCTGTTGAGCTTTGGGCTATTTTTTCAATTAAATCTTTCAAGCCTGCTTCCTTAAACCCGATGTTCGAAGATTTGCCTTCAACGAAAACTGAAAAATTTCCTTTTTCATCTGTTTGGGGATTAACAATTTCTTTTAAAATAACGAACTGCCTGCTTCCGTCTAAAAATTTAAAATCTTGCGGTATCTGAAGCGACAACGCGGAATCAGTGTAATCTTTCAATTGTTTTTCAGCGCTAGCCTTGCCTCTTTTTATGTCGTCATCAGTTGGATAAGCGGCTTCGCCGATAAATCCTCCCTTCATCGCTTCTTTGGAACTGCCGTAAAATCCGCTGTATTTATCGGTGCCCTGGAACCCTGGAATAGTAAATTTGCTTTGGGGGCCGATATTATATTCCGCGCCAGCTTTATCGGCAATAACTGAAGCGTTAATGCTTGAAGGAGAAATTTTACCGCTAACTACTTTCGCGCCCGGAACGATTGTCCTTTCTTTCAACCGA
>JAKAFV010000057.1 GCA_021817915.1 bacterium
ATAGTTAAATTAAGAAAAGTATACAAGCAGTGGTATGGTAAGATTTGGGCATGTAGTTCAGTGGTAGAACGCTGTCCTGATAAGACAGAGGTCGGAGGTTCGATCCCTCCCATGCCCACCACCCTTTATGGAATTTAATGAGTATCAAAAGTTTGTTGAGCGATATATCCTTGAGCGAAAGAAGGGAATTGAATATCCGGTACTCGGACTATGTGGAGAAGCGGGTGAAGTTGCGGAAAAAGTAAAAAAGGTGATACGTGACAAGAATGATATTTTGGATGATGAAGCAAAAAAGGAGATAGGAAAAGAACTTGGAGATGTATTGTGGTATATTGTTCGAGTGGGTTTGGAATTGGGATTACCGCTTGAGGATATTGCATTGATGAACTTGGAAAAATTACGGTCGCGAGTTGAGAGAGACGCGGTGAAAGGAACCGGTGACAATCGTTAAAAATTAGTTAAGGGCCTTTAGCTTAGTGGTAGAGCACCCGGTTTGCATCCGGGAGATAGGGGTTCGATTCCCCTAAGGTCCACCAAATTTGATTTCGCAAAGAAGTTGCCTCGGCGCTTCGCGCCTCGGCATTGGTTTTCGCCAAGAAATCCAAAGAGGATTTCCAAAAAAACTTAGAAAAAATATAGATTGATGAGCTTTTAAAATAGTTATGAAGTTGAAAAATTGAGAGCAATGTAATTAATTAAAAAGCCCTCTGTGCTTATTATGAAAAAATTAGTCAAAGCGTTTGGCGTTTTAATTAAGAATTTAATCAAATGAGTATATTACTATTCGGAACAAAATATCTTTACCTGTTTATAATTGCCATAGCAATTATTTATATGCCATTTTAAGAAAACCACGGGCGTAAGCCCGCGGAGTTTCATTTTAGTTGTGTCATTTGTCAAAATTTACATTTTTCCGCATATTGTTAAAATGAAAATGTATCAAAAATTTTCAGGATATAGAACAATATGAGTTTTCTTAATCACATTTTGCCAACATTTGCGCATATGGGTATGTGGGGATACTGGCTGGTTTTACTTGTTTCGCTTTTGGAATCTTTGGTGTTGGCAGGCGAAATCGTGCCGGGAGCGGTGTTGGTTGTATTTGCCGGCTTTTTGTCGGCGCAAGGATTCCTGGACATCGGCGACCTCATTTGGTTTGCCGCAGTCGGTGCGATTTTAGGTGACGGATTGAGTTTCTATCTTGGTGCCAAGGGAACGCATTTTTTCCGCAGTGAAAATAAATTTTTGAAGGCCGTGCACTTGGAACGCGGTGAAAGTTTTTTCCATAAATATGGAAGCAAGAGTATTTTTTTGGGCAGATTTATTGGCCCGCTTCGCCCCATTGTTCCATTTGTCGCCGGCCTTTCCAAAATGGACAAGAAAAAATTTCTGTTTTGGAACATCGTTAGCGCATTTTTATGGTCGGCGTCTCATCTTTTACTCGGCTTTTTCTTTGGCGGCGCGCTTGCCGCTCTTGAAACATGGACTACGCGGGTCGGCTATAGTATCGGTATTTTTTTCTTGTTCTTTTTATTGCTTTACGTAACTAAGGCATTGGTGGTTAAGCATGGAAAACGAATCGCCGAATTTATTCACTCCGTATTTTCCTCTATTCGGGAAGCGATAGTTTCAAATCCCGATGTTCAAAAATTATATAAACGTCATCCGCGATTTTTCGCTTTTCTCAGTAGACGGCTTGATTGTGCTTCGTTTTCCGGCTTGCCCATAACGCTCATCTCAATCGGTTTCGTTTATGTATTTTTTTTATTTCTTGGCACGGTCCAAGATGTCTTAGCTTCGGATCAAATTGTAGCGGCTGATTTTAGAATTACCCACCTTCTCGCTTATTTCCGAAGCCCAGAACTTACCAAAATATTTTTATGGATTACTCTTTTAGGTAAGTGGCAGATAATCGTCGGCACCGCGATTGCTGTTTCTGTTATCCTGTGGTTTTGGAAAAAGAAAGAATTTGTTTTTTACCTTTGGCTGGCGTTGGGAGCTGACGAACTATTTAATTACCTTGGTAAGCTTACTGTTCATCGCGTAAGACCAGATAATCCCGTGTATCTGGAAAATTCTTTTTCCTTTCCAAGCGGACACGCGATGGTGTCGGTGGTTTTCTACGGCTTCCTCGGCTATCTGTTGATTCGCCGTCTCAAAAGCTGGA
The DNA here is from genome assembly GCA_021817915.1 of bacterium. Taxonomy (GTDB): domain Bacteria; phylum Patescibacteriota; class Minisyncoccia; order UBA6257; family UBA9933; genus QYPD01. Next base: position 2,168 of record JAKAFV010000057.1, read on the forward strand.
AACAGAAAGTGAATGTATTTTTTATCTGTCTTGTGGTCGCTATGGCAATTGGTTTTAGCCGTCTTTATTTAGGTGTTCATTACTTAAGCGATGTCTGGGGCGGCTATCTTCTCGGCCTGCTTATTCTCGCAACGATTATAACGCTCTATGAGTGGCGGCGATTCAAACAGGATAAAGTAATGAGCGACACAGTCGTAGCGACATCAAGTAAAAAAATTGCCACCGCCATAATTATTGCGTTAAGTGTTGTTTGGTATGCTGGCTTTGCATCAAATTATCAGCCGCCATTTGTTGCACCGACTATGCCTAGCGTGCAAAATGTATCGGGTGATATTGTAACGTATTTTTTCGAACATAATATCCCAAAATATTCGGAAACGCTTATCGGCAATCCTCAAGAGCCATTGACATTTATTTTCTTGGCGAAAAATGACGATGTTATTGTTCAGAGTTTTGAAAAATCATCTTGGTTTTTAGCAGATCGGGTTGATATTTCTTCAGTGGCTAAAATTGCAAAAACTGCGGCAATAAACAGCCAATATCTCAACGCGCCCATGACGCCTTCGTTTTGGAACGCCGCTGTCAACAATTTCGGCTTTGAAAAGCCAACCGATATCAACACGGTTCGCGAACGGCACCATATTCGTATCTGGAAAACAAATTTGAAACAAGACGACTATTCAATCTATGTAGGTACCGCAAGTCTTGATGAGGGGATTAAGTGGTTCATCACGCACAAAATCAATCCGGATATAGATACCGAAAAAACATTTGTGGAAGAAAGTTTGCAGTCAGCTGGTGTGATTTCAAGCGTGAAGGAGGTGCAATTCGTGAGTCCGGTTCTTGGAACGAATTTCAGCAATGACCCATTTTTTACGAATGGAAGACTATATATTATTCAGTTGAAATGATCTTCATGAAAACTTCATCTTGTTTTTATACACTGTAAACATGAAAATTTTAATTATAGAAGACAATGAAAAATTAGCTTCGGGGATAAAACGCGGGCTGGAACAGGAGGGTTATGTCGCTGACTATATTTTGGATGGTGAAAGCGGCGGGCAACGAATTGAACTTGGCATACACGATTATGATTTGGTGATTTTAGATGTCATGCTTCCTAAAAAAGATGGTATTGCGGTATGTAAAGATTGGCGTAAAGCGAACATCACCATTCCGATTTTAATGCTTACCGCGAAAGACGCAACCGAAGATAAGATTGCCGGGCTTGACTGCGGCGCGGACGATTATTTAATAAAGCCTTTTTA
>JAKAFV010000058.1 GCA_021817915.1 bacterium
TAAATTTACACTTTGGATAATTTGAACAGGCGACAAACTTGCCAAATCTTCCTTCGCGTTCAATTAATTTGCCTTCGCATTTCGGGCAAGCCTCTCCGGTTTCTTTAGGGCCCTCCATTATTGAGCCGTCTATTTTTCTCGCTCCGGAACATTCCGGAAATTTCTTACAGCTTAAAAACTTTCCGGCTCGGGAAAGCTTGACCACCATAGGCCCGCCGCAAACCGGGCATTTTATTTTTTTATCCGCTTCGCCCAAGTCAGTAATTTTTCCGGCGGTTTTTTCCTTTTCTTTAACATCTTTTGAAAACGGCTTATAAAAATCGCCGAGCATTTTTTCGTACTTTCTTTTTCCTTCGGCGATTTCATCCAATTCATTTTCCATTTCCGCCGTAAAAGAATCGCTGATATATTTGGCAAAATTTTTCTCAAGAAAATCGCTTACTACTTCGCCGGTATCAGTAGGCTTTAACGCCTTGCCTTCTTTTAACGCGTAACCCCTGTCTTGGATTGTTTTTATAATAGTGGCATAAGTGCTCGGCCTGCCAATTTCCCGCTTTTCAAGCTCCTTAATAAGACCAGCCTCGGTATAGCGGCCGGGCGGTTCAGTTTGTTTTCCCTCGCTTGAAATATCCAAAAGCTTCAAAGAATCACCCTTTGAAACTTGCGGAAGTTCAACGTCTTCTCCTCGGCTTCCGGCATCGGCCGCGAGCCAGCCAGGAAAAACTATAACACTGCCGTTCGCGGAAAAATCCGGAATATTACCTGAAGCTTGAAACTTGGAACTTGAAGCTTGAATTATATTTGCCGATATTTTTGTCCGCAAAATTTTGGCATCCGCCATCTGCGAAGCTATTGTTCTTTCCCAAATTAATTTATAAAGCTTTTTCTGTTCTTCATTTATTCCGGCGGATTTTTTCGCCGCGTTCGCCGGCCTTATGGCCTCATGCGCTTCTTGGGCGTTTTTGCTCTTTGAAGAATAAACTCTCGGCGATAAATAATTTTTCCCGAATTCTTTTTCTATTATTTGATAAATTTGAGGAAGCGTTTCTTTGCTTAAATTAAAGCTATCCGTCCTCATATAAGTTATAAGTCCTTGTTCGTATAATTTCTGGGCGATGCCCATTGTCCGCGAAGGCGAAAAGCCCAAGCGCGAACTAGCCGATTGTTGCAAGGTGGCAGTAATAAAAGGCGGCCGGGGAGAACGTTTTGTTTCTGTTTGATTTATTCCTGCTACTTCCCAATCATTTTTTTGCGCGATTTCGATAATACGGCTTGCCGCTTTTTCAGTTTTTGGCTCTTCGTCGCAAACAAGAATTATTTTTTTGCCGTTTTTTGTTTTAAACTCTCCTGTTATAACCCAATATTTTTCGGGGGCGAAAGCGCGAATTTCTCTTTCTTTTTCCATTATTATCCGCAAAGCCGGAGATTGAACTCTGCCGGCAGACAATCCATAACGCACTTTTTTCCAAATAAGGCCTGAAAGGTCATATCCGACAAGCCTGTCTAAAACCCGGCGCGCTTCCTGCGCTTTTACCAAATCAAAATCTATTCCCCTGGGATGCTTAAGAGCTTCATTAACAGCTGGTTCGGTTATTTCATTAAAAGTAATGCGCCTGACTTTTGAATTTTTTTCGCCGTTTAAATCAAGCGCTTCAACCAAATGCCAGGCGATTGCCTCGCCTTCCCTGTCGGGGTCGGTGGCGAGAAGAACCTGTTCGGCTTTTTGAGAATCGCTTCTAATTTCAGATATTATTCTTTCCTTTCCTTTTATAGTTTCGTAGTGCGGCAAAAAACCGGCCTCAATATCTATGGCCTTTTTGTTGCTTTTGGGCAAATCGCGCACGTGCCCAATGCTTGCTTTAACCACGTATCCTTCGGGCAAATATTTTGAAATTGTTTTTGTTTTCGCCGGAGACTCAACTATTAAAAGTTTCATTTTATTATATATCCCTGCCCTGTTTCTTTAAGAATATCTCTTATTACAAGCAGGGCGATAACTTGATTAACCTTTTGAGGTTCAAGTCTAGTAATTTCGATTATTTTGTCAATCCCGACGGGCAAACCCGCCTGCTTTACTGTTTCAAAAATAATTTTTTCATCTTCATTTAAATTTTCAGAAATTTTCCGTTTTTCCGTTTCAAAATCCCAGCCTAAATCTTCAAAAACATCTTCTATCGCGCTTATAAGCGTTGCTCCGTCTCTGACTAATTTGTGCGAGCCTAAATAATTAGAATGATTAATCGGCCCGGGCGCGACAAAAACTTCCCTGCCCTGCTCAGCCGCCAAGCGCGCCGTTACAAGCGCGCCCGATTTGTCAGGCGCTTCAATAACGATTGTGGCAACGCTTAAACCGCTTACTATTCTATTCCGTTCAAGAAATTGGTGCTTCATCGCCAGCATTCCCGCCGAATATTCAGAAATAATCGCCCCGCCGGTTTTAATTATATTTCTTGCTAAATTTTCATTTTGCCTGGGATAAATAAAATCTAATCCGCAAGGCAAAACAGCGATTGTTTTTCCTCCGCCCAAAAGCGCGCCTTCATGCGCTGCCGTGTCTATTCCTATCGCCAAACCGCTCACTACAACTATCCCTTTTTTGGCGAATTTTTGCGCCATTTCATTAGCGATTACCCGGCCATAAGCCGTTGCTTTGCGCGTGCCAACAATGGCAATTTTCGGCCGTTCAGCTAACTGCTCGCTTAAAAAGTTTCCTAAATAAAAAATTTCTTTGGGCGGGTCCGGAATTTCTTTAAGCAAACAGGGGTAATCCGCGCCGCCAAAAGAAACTTGATTGATTTTTAACCCATTCATCTTATAATTATATTAGAGCTTTAGTAAAAAGATATGCCCAGTAACACTACTTCAATGTTTCGCTTTTGATAAAAGCGAAAACGAAGGCAGGTTGCCGGGCAAAAAGATTAATCAATAAACACTGCGCCGGTCCAATCACGATTTATCGTGATTAAGTTGAAGTAGTGTTACTGGGTATGGAATTCAAAAAACGCTTATTAATTGTAATTGGCATTCCGCTGGGAATTTGCATTCTTATAATTGCGGCTATAGTTTTTGCCGGTTTTGACATTAAAAATAAAGCCGAAGAAGCTAATAAGCAAAGGTTAGTTTTTCTTTCGCGTTTAGCCATCGCCGATTCTTTGGCATCCCTAAAAAAAGACTCTGAACAAATTAGGGGTTATTACGCCATTCTTGAAACCATTGTTCCCCAAAGAGACCGCTTAGTTCTTTTCCCGAGAGACCTGAATGCCATGGGGAAACAATATGATTTAGACATTAACGTTACTCTCGGCCAAGGCGCGGGCGTTGAAGCGACAAAATTGTGGCTCACTAATTTTAAAATAACGGGCAGAGGCAATTTTGAGAGATTAATGAACTTCATAAAAACATTGGGCAGCGGCCAATATTTAATCGGCCTTAA
>JAKAFV010000059.1 GCA_021817915.1 bacterium
TCGGAATAATGTGATGTTCCGTGATTTTCGTTTTCCGGTTATCGCGCCGACTCATTTTCTCTCCGCCCCCTTTCTATTCTAAGTTTTACAGAATCGCGCCCGTTATTAATTTTTATCCCGTGCTGACTTCAGTATTAATCTTAAAATTTCGCCTGTCAATAAAAGATATTAACAATCAAAATCGCTAAAATAAGGCCAGCTTGCCAAATTAACATTATTATATTATGTTCGTATTATATATGGAGAAACTTTTAGAAAACTACCGCAGGCTTAAACTGGACCGGCTCGCCAAAAAAATGCAAAAAGGCGACGCGAAGGCTGCGGAAGAAATTTACAATTATTTCGCGAACAAGCTGTTTGGCTTTTTGTTTAACCGGGTAAGAAACAAGGCAACCGCCGAAGACTTGGCGCAAGATATTTTTCTAAAATTAGTAAGCAAGATTAGCCTGTTTGACCCGAAATTAGGAAGTTTTTCCACCTGGTTTTGGCAATTAGCGAGAAACACGCTAATCGACCACTACCGAAGCTCGGAAAATAATAAAAGAGTTAATAATTTTTCGGAGTTCAAAGAAGAAGCTATTGAAGAAATTTCTACCGATGAGTCCGGCCGGTTAGAGAGCAAATTTGAGTTAAACAAAGTCTTTGAGTTTTTAAAAACTTTAGACCCCGAAGAACAAGAATTTTTTGAATTGCGCTTTATTTCCCAGCTTTCTTTCCGCGAAATTTCACAGATTACGGATAAAAGCGAAGGGTCGCTAAGAGTTTATGCGATGAGGCTTAAAAGAAAAATAAAAGATGATTTAAAAGACAAATAAAATGAAAGAATTATATAAAATAAAAGCGAATAAGGATTTTCTGGAAAGGACCAAGTTAATTTACATGGAAAATTTCAGAAATAAATTTCCTGAAACTCAAATAAGCAGGCGTTCTTTCCGGCCCTTCGCGCTCGGCTTTGCCGGCGGGGTATCTTTAATGCTGATTATCAGCTCTACCGCCGTTTATGCCGACCAAAAAGACGTCGGAGCAGACAGCATTCTTTATCCGATGAAACGCGCTTACGAATCTATTAGCTTAACCGTTGCCAGCAATGCCGAAAAGCCGTTGCTTCAATTGGAATTCGCGGGGCGCCGGCTCAATGAAATAGAAAATATTGCGAAAGAAAGTCCAAAAAAATCCAAAGAAAAAGAAACGGAACTTTTTAAAGATTTAGAAAATTCTATAAGCGATTCCATGCTCGCCTTTAACGGCGAAAAAGAAAACGCACGGCAAACTGTTGAATTATCCGCTTCTTCAACTCCGTCCGCTTTTTCTGCCGTTCAAGAAGAAAATCAAATAAACAGCGAACCGGCCGTTGAAATCAAAAAATCCGGAGAAGAAAAACCTAATGGAAATTCCGATAAAAAATTCGATAAGAAAAACGAAGAAGAAGCCGATGTCTGCGAATCTTTCAATAAATTTTTTGAAAACGATTCTCCTTACCTTGAAAAGGTTTTAAATGAGAATCCAAAATATTTGGAGAAATTTGAAAGTAAATGCAAGATAGAAATAACTGATAATAATAAAGAAAACGATTAATTTTTTACTTCTCTCCTGGTTCTTTTCCTTTCAATTTCGGTCAGAAGTATTTTTCTGATACGGACGCTTTTCGGCGTAACTTCAACCATTTCATCGTCGCCGATATAACTTAACGCGTCTTCAAGGGTAAGAGTAAGCGGAACTTCAAGCTGATCTTGAAGCCCTTCGTTTTTCGCCCTGAAATTCGTAAGCTCTCTTTGCTTGCAAACATTAACGGGTATGTCGCCCGCTTTCGCGTTTTGGCCGACAACCATTCCTTCATAAACAGACACGCCCGCGCTCATAAAAAGTTTTCCCCTGCCTTGCGCGGCAACCAAGCCGAAGTTATTAGAAACGCCTGTTTCAGTCGCGATGATCGAACCGCGAGTCTCGGGCCGAATCTCGCCCTTATACTCTTCGTATCCCAAAAAGATGCTGTTCATTATTCCCATGCCCTTGGTGCTAGTTAAAAATTCTCCGCGCGAGCCGATTAAGCCCCGCGTCGGTATGGCAAAATCCATAAAAACAATTCCCTGGTCAACTCGCATTTCTTTCATTATGCCGGAACGCTTGCCCATCATTTCAATTACTGTTCCCGAATACGCTTCGGGCGTTTCAATTGAAACAAGTTCCATCGGTTCCATCTTTTTGCCATTTACTTCTTTAAAAATAACTTGCGGTTTGGAAACTTCCAATTCAAAACCCTCCCGGCGCATTTTTTCAATTAAAATCGCCAAATGAAGCTCTCCCCTGCCAGAAACAATCCAGCGGTCGGTTGTTTCGCCCGGAGCGACCGAAAGCGCGACATCAGTTTCAAGTTCGCGTTCAAGCCGGTCTTTCAAATTGCGCGAAGTGGTAAATTCTCCTTCCTTCCCTTTAAACGGCGAAGTATTTACCCCAAAAGTCATTTTAATTGTCGGCTCGTCTATCTGGATTGTAGGCAAAGCAATCGGATTTTTCGGGTCAGCGATTGTTTCGCCGATTGAAATATCGGGAATCCCGGCAACCGCTACAATATCTCCGGCGTTCGCTTCTTCAACATCAACTTTGTTCAAGCCGTCAAAAAGCATAACCGAACTTAATTTTATTTGTTTTGTAATTCCATCGCGGTTAATGTGCGCTACCGTTGTCCCTTTTTTTAAAGTTCCCGAGTAAAGCCTGCCCACCGCAATTTTCCCTTTATAATTGTCGTATGCCAAATTAACCGTCAGCATTTGAAGCGGTTTTGATTCATCCACTACCGGTTCGGGAATGTATTTTAAAATAGTTTCAAAAATGCACTCCACATTTTCCATTTTCCCGAGGTCGGGCTCATAGCCGGCCTTGCCCGCTATCGCCGAAGCGTAAATCACCGGAAATTCGATTTGCGATTCGCTGGCGCCAAGCTCAAAAAATAAATCATAAGTGGCATTCAAAACCCACTCCGGCCTGGCGTTCGGCTTATCTATTTTATTAATTACCACAATTATTTTGTGCCCTGCCTGAATGGCTTTTCTTAAAACGAATTTAGTCTGGGGCATCGGGCCTTCTTTAGCATCAACAAGCAAAAGCACGCCATCAACCATGCGCATAATGCGTTCAACTTCTCCGCCGAAATCGGCGTGGCCCGGAGTATCAACAATGTTTATTTTTATATCGCGGTATTTGATTGAAGCGTTTTTAGAAAAAATGGTAATCCCCCTTTCCCTTTCAAGCTCATTAGAATCCATAATAAGGTCTTTTGGAGCGTCCATTTTCATTTTAAAATTTTCCGATTGCTTTAAAAGAGCATCAACCAATGTAGTTTTGCCGTGGTCAACATGCGCGATAATGGCTATATTTCTTATATTCATAGTTTA
>JAKAFV010000060.1 GCA_021817915.1 bacterium
TTATGTCCGTTGGACGGAAAAGCGCAACATGGAAGAGTTTTTGAGATTGTTGGCTGAAAAAAGAATAAATATCCAAAGCTTAATTAGCGGGGTTTATTCAATTGATGAAGCGGAAAAGGCTTATGAAATGGTTTTTAAGCCGAAAGGGCCGATTTACGGCATTGTTCTTTCTTACCCAAATGAAATATCTTCGACGGCAACTTTAAAATTAGAAAATATTAAAGAGCCGCCGCTCGCCGCGCCTAAAAAATTTGTCAATATTGGGATTATCGGACTTGGCTCTTTCGCTCTTTCAACGATAATTCCCCATCTTAAAGAAGTAGAAAACAAAGATTTTAAGGTCTATGCGATTTGCGATTCGTCTGGTAAGAAGGCTAAAGAAGTCGGTGATAAATGGGGCGCTGAATATACGACAAACGATTACAGAAAAATTATTAACGACAAGAATATAGATTTGGTCATTTGCGCGACGCGCCATAGTTCTCACGCTAAAATAGCAAAAGAGGCGCTTTTGGCGGATAAAAATATTTACATCGAAAAACCTGTCGCGTTAAATGAAGAAGAATTAAAAGAAGTTATAAAAACGGCTGAAAAATCAAAGGGCCGGTTATTCACCGGTTTTAACCGAAGATTTTCGGGCCATTTCTTAAAGGCGAGAGAAGAGTTTTCGGGCATTTCGCCGATGATGGTTATGTATAGGGTAAATTATCCGTTTTTCGAAAAAGAGCATTGGAGCTATGAGTTGAAAGAAGGCGGCAGAATTGTCGGCGAGGACTGCCATTTTATAGACGCTTTTCAATATCTTATTAATTCAAAACCAAAGCGAATCTATACTAGCGCCATAACTCCGAAAGGAGCCATAGCGCACGAAGAAAATGTTGTTGTTAATATAGAATACGAAAACGGCTCTTTGGGCTCGATATTTTACAGCGCTTTAGGAAGTTTCCGTTTGCCAAAAGAATATATTGAAATTTATGGCGGCGGCAAGGCGATGACGATAGATAATTTCAAGAAGGCAAAATTGTTTTATCCCGGAAAAGTTAAAGATGTTTCTTTTTGGCATCAAGATAAGGGATATACCCGTGAATTAGAAACATTTATTGACGCCGTAAGGAACGGCAAGCCTTCGCCATTTACTCTTCAGGAATTAAATGATGTTCATATGTCTATTTTTAAAGTCGCGGAATCGCTGAGAACGGGCAAGGTGATAGAGTTATGATTTATGTTAAACAGACTAAGTTATTGGCGCCGGATCTTCAAAGTTTATTTTACCAAAGAAAAAGGATATCTTTCTTTTTGGCATGAAACTCCCGCGGTGAGCGATGGCATAGACCCGCTTAAGCTTGGCCCTTATTATATGACTTTTGCCGATAAGGCGAATTATGCCGGGCCTAAAGACGGCTCCGGAGTTATTTTATTTGATTACTATTTTGATATTGGCAGGCAATACAATCCTTTAGCGATCGCCCAATATGGCTTGGGAAATTACAATTTATTCTTAAAAAATAAAGATAAAAGAAACTTGGAATTAGCCAGGACTCAGGCTGATTGGCTGGTTGATAACTTGGAAGAAAATGAATTCGGATTTTTTATCTGGAGGCATAAATTTAAGTGGCATTACAAGCAATATCTTAAACCGGGCTGGTATTCCGCTCATTCTCAGGGAACGGGCATTTCTTTGCTCTTGCGTGTTTGTCAGGAAACCAAGGACGAAAAATATTTAAAAGCCGCGCAAAAAGCGTTTGCCTCTTTGAATGCCGAGATTAAACTGGGCGGGGTAAAATTTATCGATAAAAAAGGCGATGTCTGGCTTGAAGAGTATTTAATTGACCAGCCGACTCACATTTTAAACGGATATTTATGGGCGCTTTGGGGGGTTTGGGATTATTATATCTTTACCAGAGATAAACAAGCGTTTAATCTTTTTAATGATTGCGTAGCTTCCTTAAAGAGAAATTTACCGCGGTATGATTTTAAATTTTGGTCGCTTTACGATTTATCTGAACAATTTATGCCGATGGTGGCAAGCCATTTTTACCATAAACTGCACATTGTCCAGCTGAAAATAATGTTTATTTTATCAAACGATTCCGTATTTGATTTTTACGCCAAAAAATTTCAAAACTATAATAATAGCTTGGCAAAAAGCAAGTTTGCCCTGTTGTACAAAGCGGTTTTTAAGATATTTTATTTTTAATCGCGAAGATGCGTATTTTAGTGTTTGAACAGCGTTATACGAGCCCGAAAGAAGCGGGGTTTGCCCGGTTTAGTTTGCTTTCCCAGTATTGGACGGAGGCGGGACATGAAGTTTATGTTGTCAGCGGAATGATAAATTATATTCTAAGCCGCAAACCGGAAGAATATAAGGGGAAATTATTCGTTAGACAAGAAGAAAGGCAAGGATTGACTGTTTATCGCGTTTGGGAATCGGGCATTGGCTATTTTACTTTTATTGGAAGGCTTTGCTCTTATTTTTCTTTTTTAGTTTCGGCTTTTATCGCCGGTTTGCTTTTGCCTAAACCGGATATCGTTATTGCTTCTTCCCCGCCGATTTTTGTCGGTCTTTTGGGGCGCATAGTAAGTCTTTTCAGGGGAGCGGCTTTTATTTTTGAAGTACGCGATATTTGGCCGGATGCCGCGATAAAACTCAAATTGTTGAAAAGTAAAATTCTTATTAAAATGAGTTATGCGCTGGAAGGGTTTATTTATGAAAATGCGGATTTTGTAGTGACGAACTCGCCGGGCATTAAAGAATTTTTGGTTGAAAATAAATCAATTGCAAGCGCTAAAATCGGGGTGGCTCCCAATCCGGTTGATTTAGATTTATTTAAACATCTGCCGGCTAAGGGCGAAGCTAGAAAAGAATTTAATCTGCCCGAAGATAAATTTATTTTTCTTTATAGCGGAGCCATGGCCGCGGTCTATGATTTTGATTTATTGCTGGAGGCGGCGAAGGAATTGAATAATTTGCCTTTGTATTTTGTTTTGGCCGGAGGCGGCCGCCAGAAAAATAAAATAGCTGAAAGAATCCGCGCCGAAAAAATCAAGAACGTCTTAATAATGGATTCGGTTTCAAAAGAAAAATTGCCGGTTTTGCTGGCGGCGGCAGATGCCGGTATCGCGGTTTTAAGCGATATGCCCCTTTTAAAATATGTTTATGCCACTAAAATCTTTGATTATATGGCCGCGGGGAAGCCTATAGTTATCGCGATGGAAGGCGTAAGCCCGGATTTGATTTGCAATAAAGCTCAATGCGGAGTATGCGTTGAGCCGAAAGATAAAAATGCCTTGAAGCGGGCAATTGTTAAAATTTTTGAAAAAGGCAATTTGTTAAATAAAATTGGCCAAAATGGCCTTGATTATCTTCGGATTAATTTTAAT
>JAKAFV010000061.1 GCA_021817915.1 bacterium
CAGGCCTTACTGAAAGCATAAAAACTTTTGGGCGCTATGCGCATCTCTGAAGTTGGAAACACGTCAATCCCTTCGTATAAGGCCGATGTTTCGGCATAAATAACTTTTTTTACCCCCGCTTGATAAGCCGCCTCAAATACATTAATAGCGCCGGTTATATTTATATCCGAAGCTTCAATAGGATCTTTTTGACAGTCTGAAATAGAACTAATTGCCGCAAGATGAAATACAAAATCACCTTCTCGAAAAAGTGGATAGATATCTTTTGAACGTATATCCAAATCATAAAATTCCACCTCAGAAGGCACTTGACTTTTTATACCATGAGAAAGATTATCAATCCCAATAACCTTATATCCTTCCTTAATTAATGAATCGGCAAGATTGCTCCCAATAAAACCCGCCACTCCCGTAATAACCGCGCAGGAATTTTTATTCATAAAAAAATATTATTCCGCATCATCATTTTTGTCAATTAATATAAATTTTCTTTTTTTATTAAAATTCCATAAAAACTCCATAAAACGTCTGCGCAACGAAGCCGGGATAATAAAACACAAAAGAAACAAAAAAATCATCAAATATCTAACCACAAAAAATTCTTTCGCTTCTTTCCATAGATCAATAAGCTCTTTTAATCTATTATCTCCTATACAAATTAATGAAAATCTGAATTTGCGGTTAAAAAGTATTTTCTTCATTCCATATTTATTTCTTTGGCTTTGATTCATTTTTGCATATATATCCTGAAATAGTCTGACGGTCGAAGATTGAATTAAAAATTGCCTCGTAAAATTTGTGTGGTTATCAATATGAATCCTAAACTTAACTAGGTTTTCGTTAATAAAACCGACAAGCAATCCGTTTTTAGCCATTTTTATAAAATATCTCCAATCTTCCACAATCTCGTTAACATCGTAGAATCCCACCTTGTCTATAACTTCTCTTCGCATCATAAAGGCAGAATTAGTAATAAACTGATTGCGAAGAAGCGGCTCAAAAACATTTCCAGAATAATGCTTAAAAGAATGTTTATAAAACTTACTTAGATCATCATCATAAAAATAAACAATATTGCAGTAAACAGCGGCGAATTCTTTCCTCTTTTCTAAAAATTCTTTTTCTTTGACTATTTTTTCGGGAAAATATAAATCGTCGCCATCAAGAAAGGTTAAAAAATCTCCTCTTGCTTCAGAAAGAAGTTTATTTCTAACCACAGGAATGCTTGTATGTTTTTCCCAGAAACAACGAAGTCGTGAATCTTTGTATCTCGAAACTATTTTTCTGGTATTGTCCGTTGATCCATCATCTACTAAAACAATCTCAAAATTATCATAACTCTGAGAGAAAACCGAGTTAAGAGCGGCTTCTATATACTTTTCTGAATTAAATGTCGCCATTAATACGGAAACAACAGGGAGGTTTTTAATCATAAATTAATAAAATACGCTCGAGCTTATATAATTATATATTTGCTTTAACGCCGACTCAATGACATTCTTAATATAAAACACAACACTATAAACCTGTATAATAATAGGAACTAAAGAATTTTTCATAATTTATGGGCCAAAGAAAAATCAATAAAGCAAAACCGGCTGTTATTCTCGATAGGGACGGGGTCTTAACTCAACGCCATCTTCTTACCTGGCAAAAAAAACAATTAAAATTATCGCCAAAAATCGCTCCTTTGATCCGCAAATTCAATAATAAAAATATACCAGTAATTGTCATTACTAATCAACCTGTGGTAGCCCGAGGATGGATTTCAGAAAAGGGCGTGGAGAGATTGCATCAAATACTCCAAAAGCGATTAAATAAAAATGGCGCGTTTATTGATAAATTTTATTTTTGTCCCCACCATTCCAAAGCAACGTTAAAAAAATACAAAAAAGAATGTGGTTGCCGGAAACCAAAAATTGGGCTGTTTAAAAAAGCCGCCAAGGAATTCAATATAAATCTTTCACATAGCGTAACTGTCGGCGATATGACTCAGGATATTTTAGCTGGAAAAAGAGCGAGGACAAAAACCATTTTGGTAAAAACCGGCCACGCTGGGAAAGACAATAAATACAAAGTTTTTCCGAATTTTATAGTGAAAGATCCTACTAACGCATTGAAGTTAGCTTATAAGCTATTAAGTCCCCTTAAATAAGATTTGACAATGGTTTTATTTTACAGTATATTATAAGAAGCTCTCTGATAATAAAAACTTTTTATAGAGAAGGAGATAACGCCATGTCAGATGTTCTTCTGATTTTCCCGCGGCCGTCGGAAACGTCGCCGCAGAAAAACCCGGCAATATCAATTTTCTACCCGGGCGAAGCTGCGGCAAAAAAAGGTTTCAACGTTGACTACTGGGACGAAAGAATTGATTCATGGGATGATCTCAAGAAAAAATCCCAGAAGGCGGAAATTTTCGGCATCAGTTCCCTATCCGGGTCTATGCTTGGCCGAGCCATTAAGATTTTAAAATGGCTCAAGGAAAATTTTCCGGCCAAACCCACAATTCTCGGCGGAGTGCACGCAACCTTTCTGCCGGAAAACTCGCTTCAAGAATCGTTTGTTGATTACGTGGTTCTTGGCGAAGGCGAAGAACGACTTCCCGCGCTTTTAACCGCAATAAAAACCGGTGAAGAGCTTCAAGAAATTGATGGTGTCGGTTACAAGAAAAACGGCGAAATCGTCGTCAATCCGCGAACCCAACTCGTTGATTTAAAACAGAATTATATCAGCCCAATCTCCGAAAGAACCGAGCGGTATTTCGTTCATGCGGCAAAACGCAACGAGGTTATTTTACCGGTATCTCGCGGTTGTCCCTGGGCAACGAAACGACACGCTTGCACGTTCTGTTCGGTCCGCGACCAATACATCGGAACGTACCGATACGTGCCCTTTGGAAAATGGGTCAAGGACTTTGAACGAATTTACGCGCTTCAGCCGTTTTCTCTTATTGAGATGGAAGACGAAAACTCCGCTTATCTCGTAAAGAACCCTCAATTTGCCGAAGTACTTGCCAAACGGGGTGTGAAATTTCACCTTCATCTTCGGGCCGATCAGCTCCAAAATGAAGAAGTTGTAAAACAGCTGGCGCTTTCCGGGTGCTCTCGAATCCACATCGGAGTGGAGTCCGGTAATGATCGCGTACGAAACGAGATCTACAATAAAGGAGAGAAGGTAGAACATTTCTTACGGACTGCGTCTTTAATGTCAAAATACGGCATTGAGGGTGTTTACACCTATGTGATCGGCGCTCCGACCGAAACTCGCCAGGAGATGCTCCAAACGCTTGAACTTTCCGACAAGTTAAGCAAGCTTCACCCTAAGGGTAAGTGCCGCGC
>JAKAFV010000062.1 GCA_021817915.1 bacterium
TTATTGGCCAAAATTCCGCCTACCTTAGCCGCGGCATCGAAAACATATTCCGGTTTTTCTTCTTTAAAAAAATCCGCCACTTTGCTAACGTCAAGCAAATTAAGCTCTTCGCGAGTTTTAAACACTAAATTCGTATAACTCTGGTTTTCCAATTTTCTTAATATCGCGGACCCAACCAGTCCTTTGTGGCCGGCAATATAAATTTTTGAGTTTTTTTCCATTTTTAATTTTTAAATCTACTCCAAAATTCCGGCGGAATTTCATTATTTCCAAATAGATTTATCGATAAAAATAGTATTGATAAAGGTATCGGCATAAACGAAATAATCTTGTCTTATCATAAAATCTATTATTTCCTGCTCTTTTTCAAACTTATTGTCGCTTCCCAGACAAGCAGTTTCAACGCACAAAACTTTTGGACGGAACTTTAAAAAATCGAAGGATTTCAATATTTCCAAATCATAGCCTTCGGTGTCTATTGAAACGAAATCGCCATATTTTTTAAAATATTTTTCGTTAATTTCGTTAATTGATATAAGGGGTATTTGGATAATTTTCTCTATTTTTTGCTTTCCAAAAGATTCGGAATTTTTAATTTTGTTAGCTTCTTCTTCGGAAAAAGTATTAAGGGTTTTTGAAGTCGTTATATAATAATTCGCCTTTTCCTGAGAACTCGATCCTATCCCCGCATTGAGACAAATATCATTTTTTCTGGCCTTCTTTAATCTCTTAAATAAGTAAGGGTCAGGCTCAACACACATTCCCTTGCTACCTTTTTTGTAAAAAAGATACGTGTTATTGATAAACCAAGGATGGTTAGCCCCTATGTCTATATATCCAGGATTTTTAATTCCGAGCGTAAAAAAAATAAATTCAACTATCAAATCTTCTCCGTTTTGAGAATAAGACTTCCTAGGTTTGCAAAGATATAAAGACCTTAATTTTTCTAACACAAAAAAAGGTAATATTTTTTTAGCTATTTCTTTAACTTTATTTTTTAATTCCATAGATAGTCCTAATCCAAAATTCCGTCCAAATTTACGTCGTAGAGGATTTCATCTTGAACAAGCCGGTAAGAAATGATTTCATTTTGCGAAAACCAGTGATTTATTTCCATTTCCGCTTCTTCCGAAGAACCGGAAGCATGAACTAAATTTCTTATCGCTCTTCCGTCAGTATCGGACATTTCATAAGAATCCAAAACATAATCCCCCCTGATCGTGCCCACATCCGATGCCAAGGGCTCGGTTCCACCGACCAGCTTCCGAACGATTTTAACCGCGTGAGCCCCCTCCCAAACCATTGCGATTAATGGTCCCGCGGACATAAATTTCACCAGCCCTTCTAAAACCGGCTGGGAAATTTCGATTGGGTCTTCTGACGGCGGATTCTGTCCTTTTTCTTTGTAGTTTTTTATAGTTTTCTCGCCCACTTTTCTTCGCCACTCGGGGTCAAGTGTATAATGTTTTTCAATATGATCGCCACTTGCCACCGTCATTTTCATTGCCGCCAATTTTAATCCAATTCGCTCAAAGCGCTGGATTATTTCCCCTATCAAAGTCCTTTGTACGGCATCGGGCTTTATTAGGACTAAAGTTTTTTCAGATTTATTAACCATAGTTATAAATAATTTTTAATTTACAATTTTCAATTTACAATAAATTAATCAATTTAAAATTATTTCTCTTTAATTATTTTAATGCCTAATTCATCTAGTTGTTTTTTGTCTACTACTGATGGCGCGTCCATCATCAAATCCCTGGCGTCTCCGGTTTTAGGAAATGCCATAACTTCCCTGATGTTTGGTTCATTGAATAAAATTGCAAATATCCTGTCCAGTCCCAAAGCAATTCCTCCATGGGGCGGAGCCCCGTATTTAAACGCTTCCAGCATATGGCCGAAATTCGCTTGGATTTTTTCTTTTTCGTGTCCCAAAATTTCAAAAACTTTTTCAAGCGCCTCGGGCTTATGATTTCTGATACTTCCGCCGCCGATTTCAAATCCGTTCAACACCACGTCGTATTGAGTTGTTAAAATTTCGCCAATATTTTTTTTGTTCATTAAATCATCTATATGCTCTGGAATCGGCGCTGAAAAAGGATTATGAGTAAAAGTCCAGTTGCCGTCTTCGGTTTTTTCAAAAAACGGGAAATCAATCACCCAGCAAAACGCCAGTTCATTTGGATCTTCGCCAGCTGGCGAATTTTTCTTTCTCAAATCCGGGCGATCAGACCCATAATTTTCAACGGCCTCTTTATAAGAAATCCGCGGAAAAGGAATCTGTTGGACTTTTTTCTCCGGATAAAGCGCTTTAACCATATCAACGAGCATATTTTCAATAATACTCATCACGTCTTCTCTTTTGACAAAACTCATTTCCAAATCAAGCTGGGTAAATTCGGGCTGACGGTCGCCGCGTGAATCCTCGTCCCTGAAGCATTTCGCCACTTGGAAATATCGCTCCAAACCAGCTACCATCAAAAGCTGTTTGTATTGCTGTGGAGATTGCGGAAGAGCGTAAAATTTTCCCGGCTGAAGCCGCGATGGAACCAGATAATCCCTTGCCCCTTCCGGAGTGGATTTGCTGATAACCGGAGTTTCAATTTCCACAAAATCTTTTTTGACCAAAAAATCCCTGAAAAAATTGATAATTTTTGCCCGATTTTTTAAATTTGAATTTAGCCGCGGCCTCCTCAAATCAAGATAACGGTATTTCATTCTCACGTCTTCGCCGATATCGCGGCCGTCGGAATAAACGTCTATGGGCAAATTTTCCGCTTCGTTTAAAATATCCAGAGTTTCAACCTGTACCTCCAAAAGCCCAGTTAAAAGTTCCGCATTTTCCATTCCTTTTGGCCTCTTTGCGATTTTACCCAAAACTTTTATAACCCATTCATTTCGAAGTTTATTGGCCGATTCATAAACTTCTTTATTATTCGGCACAAAAACAAGCTGGGCCAACCCACTTCTATCTCTTAAATCTATAAAAATTATTTTACCGTGGTCTCTGCGAGCTCCAACCCAGCCCATCAGTTCTACAACTTCGTTTTCCTTATTTACGATGTCTTTTATTAAAGCTCTTTCACTTTTGTTCATATAAATAATTTAAAATTTTACAATTTTCAATTTAAAATGAATTTTTAATTTTCTAATGTTTTATTTAATGAAGAAGTTATTTTGTGAAAAATCATTGATAATTCCTGCGCCTCACGCCA
>JAKAFV010000063.1 GCA_021817915.1 bacterium
AATTAACCAATTCTCTAACTTTTCCATCTTTATTATATCATTTTTCTTTTTGTGGTCATATCCGAAAAGGTGAAGAATGCCGTGAATCAATAACCTTGAAGCTTGAAGCTTAAAACTTGAAGCTTGATTTATATATATTTCGCCTATGCTTTTATTTTTTGATTTGGGCGAAACAAAATCTTTCGGCTCTTCAAAACTTAAAACGTCCGCGGCTTTATTTTTTCCGCGGAATTTTTTATTTAAAAACTTCATCAGCCGGCCGTCCGTTAAAAGAACTTCCACTGAAACATTTTTTCCGCCAAGAAACTTTATTGTTTTCAGAGCGGTTTTTTCCAGTTCTTTTTTTATTTTCTTGTCTCCCCTGCCGGACAGACTGACTATTTCAACCTTATTCACCCAGTAATTCAACTTCAAATGGCAAAAATTTTATATGGAATTTCGCCAAGCTTGAAGTCTTCTTGATAAAAACCTTCGACCAATGGTTGATTTGAAATATTTTTCTCGTTGTTTAGCGTCATTTTCATTTAGACATGCCTCAAAATATACTAGCTTGAACGGCCTTCTTGGTTTCGTTGAAAAATTTTTGCCTACGTTATGTTCTTTTAACCTTCTCTTTAGATTGTTAGTATAACCTATATAATGCCTATCGTCCTTAACGCTGAATAATACATAGACATAAAAGAACATCGTTGAAGTTGAATTACTGGGCATTGTTACACCAAAAATTTCTTAGCCGCTTCGCTGACCGATGAAGCATCGGCTTTGCCCTTTAAATCCTTCATCGCCTCCGCCATTACTTTGCCAAATTCTTTAACTGTTTTCGCTCCAGTTTTTTCAACCGCCGCTTTAACTATCTTCTCAATTTCTTCCAGGCTAACCTGCTCGGGAAGATATTTTTTTATTAATTCCAATTCTTTAAGTTCTTTCTCCGCCAATTCAGCCCTTCCGGCATTATTAAACATTTCGGCAGCCTCTTTGCGCTTTTTTGCCTCTTTTGATAAAACCTCGATTATTTCTTCGTCTGAAAGCTCGGGTTCTCCACCTTTGCCTTTTTTCTCTATTTCTTTATTGTGTAAAGACGACAAAAGCATGCGCAAAACGCCGGTCTCAAATTCTTTGCCGGCTTTCATCGCTTCTTTTAAATCCTCGGAGAGTTTTTGATTGATAGGCATATTCTTATACCTTAAATCTTATTTTTTAAACCTTAAAATTTACGCTCTTCCCATTTTCCTGGCCTTCATCACTTCTTTTTTCTTTTTTTCTCTGTGAAGCGCCGATAGCTTTTTCTTTAATTTTGATTCGGGGCGGGTTTTAAATTTCCTTTTTTTCGCCTCGCGCAAAATTCCGCTTTGCTGAATTTTTTTAGAAAAGCGGTAAATAAAAGCGTTTGTCGGTTCTCCTTCTCTTCTTTTTATTTCCATAATAATTAATTCAAAATGTAAATATCAAAATGGAAAATGACAATATAAAATGATAAAGTTTTTATAATGTTAAAATCTTTATATTTTATTCATTTTTAATTTTGAATTGTAATTTTGATTTTTGATTTTTTAACTTTTAATTATTTTTACGATTTCTTCCAAACTTTCTTTTGGCCTGTTATCAACGACGCTATGAATCGACCCTCCGCCGTCGCCGGTCCATCTTGGGATAATGTGTATGTGTAAATGCTCCACTGTTTGCCCGCTCACTTTACCATGGTTTATTCCTATTGTAAAACCATCGGGCTTTAATTTTTTGTTGAGCAAATCTGTTGTTTCTTTAACGGCCTTAAAAACTCCCTGTATTTTTTCATCCGACAATTCCAAAATATTCGCCGCGTGAATTTTCGGCAAAACCATTACATGCCCTGGCGCCCTGGGATTAACATCTAAAACAGCGGTAGCGTCCGCGCTTTCATAAACAACATGCGCCGGAATTTCCTTATTTGCTATTTTACAGAATAAACAATCCATCGCTTCGCTTAATCACCGAATAACGAATTTAATACGAATATACGAATCGTTTGTTATAGCAATTAGTATATTAGTATATTCGTACGGATTAGTTATTAGTTGATTTATTATATCCTCTTTTTTACCTCATCTACCACTTTAGACAACGGCACTGTTTCCTGCACTCCGCTTTTCATATCTCTGATAATTATGCTTTCTTCAAAAACTTCGCGCTGGCCGAGTATCAAAGCCATTTCAGCCTCTTCTTTATCCGCAACCTTTAATTGCGCCCTTAAAGATTCCCTTCCCAGCGATTCTATTACTTTTATTCCGGCTTTGTGGAACTCTTCAACCAGTGAAAAGGCTTTCTTCTTTGCCGGCTTGCCTATCTGAATTAAAAACACTTTTGCTTTCGGCTTTGCCAGCCCGTTTATGTCCATAGTCTTCATAAGCTCCGTTATCCTTTCAACCCCGAAGCTGGCGCCAACTGCCGGCAATCCGCTTTTTTTCACGCCGAGAAGCTCCGCCAAATAATCATATCTGCCTCCCCCGCCCAAAGCAGACGGAGAAGATTCCGAAAAAATTTCGAAAACCGTCCGATTGTAATAATCAAGTCCGCGAACAAGAAAATTATTAAGCGAGTATGGAATGCTAAGGCTGTCTAAATATTCCAAAACTTCCCTGAAGTGGCTCCGGCAAGGCGCGCATAAATAATTAATCATTGCCGGCGCGTCTTCTTTTATCGGCTGGCATTTTTCGTTTTTGCAATCAAGAAGCCTTAAAGGATTAACGGAAACTCGGCGTTTGCAATCTTTGCAAATTTTCCCCGAGAAACGGCGGTAATATTCCTGAATTTTTCTGCGATAAACCTGCCGGCAATTTCTGCAGCCGACGCTGTTTATTTGAAGCGACAAATTTTTTATTTTTAATTCCTCAAGACTGCGAATGCCGGCCAAAATTATTTGGGCGTCATAAACAGGGTCGTCTTCGGCGCCCAAAATTTCAAAACCGTACTGGTGAAATTGGCGATAACGGCCGGCCTGGGGCTGTTCATGGCGGAAAAACGGCCCGAAATAATAAAGTTTCGCCGGCTGGGGCATGCGCGACATTCCATTTTCAAAATAGGCGCGGACTATGCCCGCGGTGTTCTCGGGCCTTAAGACCAAGCGGTCCCCGCCTTTTGTTTTTAAAACAAACATTTCTTTTTCAACAATGTCCGTCGAGACTCCCACTCCC
>JAKAFV010000064.1 GCA_021817915.1 bacterium
AATAATGAACCAGATAAAAACCATTATCAGCGAGCGAAGTTTTTTGCTGGCGTTTGCCGGCGTTATCGGACTCGCGGCGGCGGTCAATATGGTGGAACTGGTTTGTTCGGCCGGACTGCCCGCGATTTATACCTCCATTTTGTCCGCGGCTCAGCTGCCGGTATGGAAATACTACGGCTATCTTTTGATTTACATTTTTCTCTATATGCTGTACGACATTGTGGTTTTTACGGTGGCGATGGCGACTTTGCATATTGTCGGCATTACGAAAAAATACGTGCGATTTTCAAATTTGTTCGGTGGCATTATTATTTTAATCATCGGTATTTTATTAATCTTTAAGCCGGCGTGGCTGTTTTTTGGGTAGAAATTATAAAATTGACTTTTTAAAATAAAAGCTGTAAGGTGATTTTAGTTTTTTAAAAACGAAAATTATCAAAAACTATATCTATAGGGAAGGGGAAAGATCATGAACAGTTTCGCCGGAGTAACAATAGAAGAAAAAACAGTTGGTAATAATGTAATTTTTTCAATCGCGGGAGAAATAGTCATCGCAAACGCAGAAAAAATGCAAAGCAGAGTATTGGAAAAAGCAGGCGGGGAAGAAATAGATGTTATTCTTGATCTTAGAGGAGTTCCTTATATTGATAGTTTTGGGAGAGGAGCTCTCGTACAAATAAATAATGTATTGGAAAAAAAAGACAGAAGATTGTTAATCCTAATGAATGATGGTCACGTGAAAGAAGAATTAGACATCTGCCGGCTAAGTAGCTTCATGAATATTACAACTGATGCGAGGGTACTTGGAGACGCAGCCTAAAACAAAACAGATAAAGTACTTTTATGCCGCTTTGATGAAAAATTAAAGCGGCTTTTGTTTTTATAAAAAAACAGGCTCATTGATTTTATCGCTGAGCCTTTATTATTTTTGTTTTTTTAAATCATCGTGCCGGGAGGCAAGATAATCTCCCGATATTGGTGTTGCCGCATCGTATGTAATGCCCATTGATTGTGCCGTTCCGCGATTACCAAAGTGGAACGGAAGAAACTGGGATTTTCAAAGCGAGCCAGTTGGTTAACATCAATAATCATTACCCCTTCCTCGGTTTTACTAGGTTGGAAGATGCTGTATGGCTCAGAAGTTGACATTAGTATTCCTTTTTTCGTCCACGGCCGGTCATGGTAAATTTCAAACAAAATTAACGATCTTTCGCCGGTGGTATGAGCATAGCGGACAAACGGCAGCCAGTGAATCCATTCGCTGATTTTTTCCCCATTGGAAAGAATAAAACCAATTGGTTTTTCTAGCGTCTGTAAATTTGACAAGTAAAGAACACGAGACGGTCCGCCCGGCTGGTCATGATGCAGATATTGGTCTCCTTTTTCAACAAAAATCATGCTGTCGTCAAAATTTTCTTTGTAGCCGCTTTTGCCAAGAAAAGTCACATACTTTTTCCAATTTTTCCATTTTTGATCGCCGTCAATACAAGGAAAAACAATTGGCGTTCCGTCACTGATGATTTTTTTTACCGTCAGATCATCGCCGATTCTTTTATTGTCGGCGTCAAGTAAACCGTATTGATAGATTCCGGCGCTGCAAGCTAAAAAAATTTCCTGACTGATATAATTCAAAATCAAGGAAAAAGTTACAACGCCGCGATGCAAGCAGGTAATAGCGGAGGTGGCGCCAGTAATGGAACAGGGCGTTCCGCCAATATCGTCCCATCGTTTTCGATTTTCCGGATCGGCAATAATCTCGCCGATTTCAGAAGAAGCTTTGTCCGATTTAAATATTTCTAAAAATTTTTTTAGAAACAGCGAACGGTCGGTCGGATCGCAGAAGAAGATAACCGGTTGATCTTTGGGACTGCAATGCGCCGGCCATTCTTCAGCCGCTTTCCTACCCAATTCTTCCGTTACCATAATGCACTCCGGGTCAAAATGGGTAATTTGGGCGATAATTTCAATCTCCGGTATGGCGTCCAAAGCTAAAGTGTCAGTTTTTCCATACGGCGTGGTGCCTAACGCTTCCCTGATAGTAGTCTGCATCAAATTGTGATAGGCAGCCATCAAAGCTTTGATAGCAGCGTTGCAAATAGCTTCGTTATAGCCTTTCATAATAGCACCTCCAAGAGATGATTTAGGTGAAGATAAAAAGAACTTTTTGTATCTTTATTATGAACGTTGTTTAACAAAAGTCAAGCGACCTTTATTTTTTTTGCGCTCGCGCCTTGCGGATCTTGATTTTTTTATTTCATAGTGGTATCTTTTAATTTACGCATTTACGCACATTAAAAATAAAAAAAGAAAAGAGGTGACAGTTGATGGTTTTAAGCAGAGAAGAAGAACGAGAATATCTGATAAAAATAAAAAATGGTGACGAAGAGGCGCGTGAAAAGTTTATTATGGAAAATCAAGGATTAGTAAATAAAATAGCTAATTCTTTTCTACGACGCGCGCGGAGTTATAATTTTACTTTTAGTGATTTAGTTCAAGAAGGAAATATCGGGATGATTGAAGCATTAGATGATTTTAACTTATCATATGGAACAAAGTTTAGCACTTATGCCGTCCCCAGAGTAAGAGTTGCTATTGAACGGGCAATAAGTGGACATGGTTTTCTAATTCATGTACCGTCAAACGAGTTAGCGAAAGTGAAACAAAGAATGAATGAAAAAAACTTTATATATAATGATTATGCGAATGGAGATATTACGGAGGAAGAATGGTGCGCTTTCTGTGTCTTACAAGAACTGATTTATTTGGACAGTTTTGGGAAAGAATACAAAGGTGAAAGTAACTATTTTTTATTGCCGCCGGTTATGCCAACAAGCCAAAGTATTTTAGAAGAAGAGGAAGATGCGAAGATTGTGAAGAAGCTTCTAGAATGTTTAACCGTTAACCAAAAGGAAATCACAAGTTTATACGCCGGTCTTAATGGGCAACCTTTTCCGTTAAGAAAGGCAGCTATCGCTGCTTTAGAAGGAATTTCAGCGGTTTTGGTCAATGATACTATTTTGCAAAGTATAAAGAAAATGCGCCGGGCCGCGAGAAGAATGGGTCTTTGTTATTGAGCGTTTGGGTTTATAAAAAATAATCCAAACGCTTTTTTATTTTTTTCAATAAGCAATTATAAAAAAATAAGCCGCGGGTATGAAACCTCACG
>JAKAFV010000065.1 GCA_021817915.1 bacterium
CACCCGAAGCGCACGTACTGCCGGTATACTACACCCCGAATGTCTAAACTTTAATACATCTTTTAAAATAAAACAACCATTATTTATTTAATCTTGCCAAAATTCCGGCTGTGGGGTAAATTTAATACCATTAGGGCCCGTAGTTAAGTGGCATAACGCGGCATTCGCATTGCTGAGGCGGGAGTTCGATTCTCCCCGGGTCCACAAGAATTAAAAAACCCCGCAATTGCGGGGTTTTTGTTGTATACGCTTACCAGCTTCTTTCCCTTCGGCCTCCACCACCAAAACCTCTGTCGCGTCCGCCATCACGGCCTCCGCGGTCAAAGCTTCTGGCTGGGCGAGGTTCCATCGGGCGGGCTTCATTGACTGTAACGGTTCGTCCATCAAGCTCTTTACCATTCCACATTTCAATCGCTTTTTGGGCTTCGTCATCATTGGCCATTTCCACGAAACCGAATCCTTTGGATCGGCCCGTCATTTTGTCCATGATGATTATCGCTGAATCAACTGTGCCGGCTTTGCTGAAAGCATCTCGGAGGGAGTCTTCGCGTGAATCAAAAGACAAGCCTCCTACGAATAATTTCTTTGCCATCTAAGTTAATTTTTCTATAAACTAATAAATGTAAGACGA
The DNA here is from genome assembly GCA_021817915.1 of bacterium. Classification (GTDB taxonomy): domain Bacteria; phylum Patescibacteriota; class Minisyncoccia; order UBA6257; family UBA9933; genus QYPD01. The sequence goes on from JAKAFV010000065.1 coordinate 632, forward strand.
CCAACTTCTTAATTTCTTCGGCTTGCATTTACAAGTTCACCTACCGAAATAAGAACACTTACGATAGCCACACTAGCACATAGCGCTGGCATTTGTCAATAGGGCGGGGATTTACCGTTCAAGTTTGATTTTTTCGCAAGAAAGTGGTACTTACTTAAATAGCCACTTTAAAAGGTTTAATAATAGGATTTGTCTGATTTTAAGAAAGGAGGAAAAGATTATGTTTCGAATCAGCTTTAAGCCAAGTTTTGAATTCTTGTTTTCTGTTTCGATGGGCGTATCGGCCATTGTGGCATTTGCATTTTTGGCGACGGTGGTTGCCATCTTCTTTCACGGGACGATTTTTCATGATTGGACAAAATCGTTCCTGACGGCGGTCGTTTTGTTAATCTCTATCTACGGTTTTTTTCTGATAAGAGATTATCGGCGGGATCGACAGGAACGGAGATACGCGTCAAAGGTGGTGGCATCATGACGAAGAGATGTAGCGGGCAGGCCATGTAGTTTTAATGGTTTGCCCGCCTTTTTATTCCATATATAACTTGTTATGTGTGGAATTTATTTTGCAATTTTTGAATAATTGACAAAATTAAATAAATTTGGTACTTTGTTTTATACACAGAAAAGACGTATTGGCGAAGTTTATTAATGTCCCTTAACAATTTTTTTATGGAGGTGTCGCATGGAAGAACAGCAGGAAGAAAAAGTGGTAAAAGAGCAAAAACCGTTTGAATTTCTTATCAATGCCGTGCTTGCGATTGAAAAATTGCGGGTGGCGGCGCAAGTGCGCCAAACACATCTGAAACTTCGGGGGCGGCAGGATGTTGAAACGGACGAGTTGCTTGTTCGTATTAAAGACCTCGAAGACTATGCCGATGGGCGAGTGGCAAAGATGATTCAGAGTCATCCCGCTTATCCGTGGTTTAGCCGCGTGAAAGGCGTGGGCCGCGAGAATATCGGCAAGGTTGTCGGCCTCGTAGATATTCACAAGGCTAACACCATCAGTGCGTTGTGGCAGTTTGCCGGTTATGGCGTTAGCGACGGCAAAGCGCCGAAAAAGGTCAAGAATGGCGGTAAATTGAAATATAACAGCAAATTGCGTTCAATGTGTTGGCGGCTCGGTACGTCCCTGATGAAGGGGTCGGGCAAATTTTACGAATTCTATTGCGCGGAAAAGGCAAAATATATGCAAAGATACGCGCAACAGGGCGTGAAAGTTGTGCCGGCAAACAAGCTTCCCCAAAAGGACGGCAAGTTTTACGAGCCCGAAGGTATTATCAGCGAAGGCCATGTTCATAATCAGGCATTGCGGAAAATGATAAAACTTTTTCTGGCATGTCTATGGCTGGTCTGGCGGGAAGCTGAGGGATTGCCGACGCGCGCGCCGTATTCGGCTGAATACCAAGGGCATACACATATTATCAGCCCTTGGGAAATGACAGACAGGGAAGAAAAGAAGTCGCGCCAGCGGAAAGTGGCTTAGTCATATGTCACAAGAAATCCAATGAAGAAAAGCGAGTCACTGAACTCTAGAAAACCATTAAACCTGAGCGAGTCATTGATTCTGAAAAAACCAAGCGGCTGGAGCGAGCCAACCCACGAAAGAAAACCAGAGGCGGCGAGCGAGTCAAAGAAAGCGATAAATTCATTTAGAATAAGCGAGTCAGGACGAACAAGAAAACCATCGTCGAGAAGCGAGCCAATGGAACGGAGAAAACCATGGTAAATAGCGAGTCATAGAATATAAGAAATCCATCGGCAAAGAGCGAGTCAAGATGAGGGAGAAAACCAGCGGTAAGTAGCGAGCCACTATAGCTGATAAGCTCAGCGATTGGAAGCGAGTCAGACTAGATAAGAAAACCACAAACAATGAACGAGGGGGTTTAGCGTAAGCTAGCCCCCATTTTTATTTTGCGATTTTGGCGGGATGTGCTAAATTAAAAATATGTCAGATATTATTTCCTACGATGATTTTAAAAAAGTTGAATTGAAAACCGCGAAAATTGAAAGCGCGGAGCGAGTTGAGGGCTCGGATAAATTGATAAAGTTGAAATTAAACCTGGGGAAGGCAGATCTGCCTGCCGGCAGGCAGGTAATCGCGGGAATAGGAAAAAAGTACGAGCCGGAAAATTTAGTTGGCAAAACAATTGTTATTGTTGCCAATTTAGAGCCTAGAAATTTGATGGGATTGGAAAGCCAAGGAATGCTTTTGGCAGCGTCAAACGAAACAGAAGGCCCGGTTTTGCTGACTACGATGGAGAATATTGATTCGGGAAGCGAAATAAGATAAATTTTCGATTATTAATTAAACAGGAAATATAAAAAGTGCTGTGAAAAATAGGACTTTATGAAAATTTATATTACTAAATCAAAAATTAAAAATGCCGGACGAGGAGTTTTTGCTATTGTCAATTTTAGAAAGGGAGAAATTATAGAACAATGTCCAGTTATAGTTCTCTCCAGAAAGGATTACTTATTAGCCAAAAAAACAGAACTGAAAAATTATTACTTCATGTGGG
>JAKAFV010000066.1 GCA_021817915.1 bacterium
CTGTCCTTTTGAAAATCCGCAGGCGAGCGGGAACGGCGAGCCGGTTCTGCTTTACGAAGGTAAAAAAGATTGGGCGCTTCAGATAATTCCAAATAAAAGCCCGGCTTTTTCGCCTAATAAAATTTGTCCGAAGACTTTAAGCATCGGGCCTTATTCGGCCATGGAAGGAGCAGGGCGCCACGAAGTCGTAATTACCAGAGACCATAATAAAAATTTTCAAAAACTCGGCGTTTCGGAAGCCAACTTAGTTTTTAAGGCTTTTAAAGAAAGATATAAAATTTTAGTTCAAGAAAATTGTTCAGCTTATGTTTTTATTTTTCACAATTGGGGGCCGAAAGCCGGCGCCACAATTTATCATCCGCATTACCAAATGATTTCAATCCCGGTTATTCCGCCGGACGTTCAGCATTCTCTTTCCGGCTCTTTGGCGTATTTTAAAAAACATAAAAAATGCGTTCATTGCGAAATGATTGATTGGGAAAAAAAGATAAAGCGCCGGATAATTTTTGAAAACAAGGGCGCGATTGTTTTTACTCCGTTTGTCTCGCGCGAACCGTTTGAATTGAGAATTTTTCCTAAAAAACATCTGCCTTATTTTGAAGAAACTTCGGAAAACGATTTGAAATTTATCGTTGAAGCCGTTCAGAAAGCGCTGGCGAAAATAGATAAAAAACTTGGCGATCCGGATTATAACTTTTTTATCCATACCGCGCCGGTTTTAGGGAAGGAAAATCATAAACATTATCATTGGCACATTGAAATTCAGCCAAAAATTAGCGTTTCAGCCGGGATTGAAATCGGCACGGGCATTGAAATTACTGTGGTTGATCCAGATGAAGCGGCTCGTATATTAAAATCCTAAATCCTAAATACTAAATTCTAAACAAATTTCAATTACTAAAATTCAAAATACAAAACGTTTGGAATTTAGAATATTTGAATTTTGGTATTATTTAGGATTTAGATATTTGAATTTAGAAATTTATTTATTATGGTTTCCACAATTTTAGGGGCAGTTTCCAGCTTTACACTTTCAACAATCGGCTTTATGGGTTATGCCGGCGTTTTTTTGCTGATGTTTTTGGAATCAATGAATTTGCCGATTCCTTCGGAAGTAATAATGCCTTTTTCCGGTTTTTTGGCGGCAAGCGGAGTTTTTAATTTTTGGTTGGTTGTTTTTTTGGGGGCGCTGGGAAATCTTTCCGGTTCGCTTTTCTCATACTGGCTTGGATATTTATCAAGAAAGGGCTTATTAAAAAATGCGGATTCAAATAATATTGAAAAAGCTAAAAAATGGCTGTTTTTTTTCGGCGATTGGACGGCCTTTATCTCTCGCGTTTTGCCGATTGTCCGGACTTTTATTTCTTTTCCGCTCGGCGTTTTGGGAGTTAAATCAATTTGGAAATTTTCGGTTTTAACTTTTTTGGGCGCGTTTATTTGGTCGCTATTTTTGACCTTAATAGGATTTGCGCTGGGCGCAAACTGGCAAAGCTTGGAAGTTTATTTTAGAAGATTTGATTATTTGATATTAGCGGTGATTTTGGCGATAATTATTTGGTGGGCTTGGTTTCATTTTAGAAACAAAAAAAATGGGTAAAAAACTTGTAATCTTTAATTTAAAAATGAATCCGTCTTCCCTTCGGGAAGCGCGGAAACTCGCCGACTTTACGCAGAATTACGCGGAAAAATTTGGAGGTAAAGCCGAAATTGTTATCGCGCCGCCGTTTGTGTATATTCCGGCATTGAAAATTATAAATCGTAAATTGAAAATTGGCGCCCAAAACGCGTTTTGGGCGAACGAGGGCGCTTATACCGGCGAAATTTCTCCAGAGATGCTGAAAGGTTTGGGAGTTGAATATGTAATTATTGGCCATTCTGAACGCCGAAAATATCTTTGCGAGACCGATGAAATGATAAATGAAAAAGTTTCGACGGCGTTAAAAGCCGGTTTGAAAGTTATTTTATGCGTAGGCGAACAAAAACGAGAATTAAGAAGTAAGAATTATGAATTAAGGAAAGCACAAAATTACGTCAGAGACCAATTGCAAAAAGATTTAAAAGGAGTCTTAAATCTTAAATCTTATTTCTTAAATCTTATAATTGCTTACGAACCCGTCTGGGCAATTGGCACGGGCAAGGCCTGCAAGCCCGAAGACGCTCTGGAAATGGCAAGATTTATTAAAAAGATTTTAGATTCTAGATTCTCGATTCTAGATTCTCGCGTTTTATACGGCGGTTCGGTTAATGGAAATAATGTTGTGGATTTTATAAAATATAAAGACATAGACGGCGTTTTGGTCGGAGGCGCGAGCTTAAAGCCAAAAGAAGTTTTAGAAATAATTAAAAAGGCCGGTTAAGGTAAAAATTCTAAATATTAAGCACTAAATTCTAAATAAATTCCAATTAATAAAATACAAAATTCAAAACGTTTAGGATTTAGATATTAGAATTTAGGATTTAAAAATTATTATGCCAATAGATAAAACAAAAAAAATAAAAGACATAGCAATAATAGTTTTCATTTCGTTTTTAATGGTCGGGGCGGTTTATTCCGCTTTTTGGGGGCCGCTCAGGCAAATTATAGACGCTTATTCAAATTCTTTTTATCCGACAAGAACATTTTCGGTTTCAGCCGAAGGCAAGGTAACGGTTTCTCCGGATATAGCTAAATTTGATTTCTCAGCGGTTTCAGAGGGGAAAGACCCAAAGACGTTGGCGGAAACAAATAATAAAGCAATAAGCGCGGCAATTGAGTTTGTAAAATCAAACAGTATTGATGAAAAAGACATACAAACAACGCAGTATTCTCTTAGCCCTAAATATGAATACGATGAAAAAACAAAGAAAAGCTTCATCAGCGGTTACGCTTTAACTCAGACAGTTTCAGTGAAGATAAGAGATTTAGCGAAAGTGGCTGGAATAGTCGGCGGTTTGCCGACGCTCGGGATAAATCAAATAGGCTCTATTTCTTTTGAAATAGATAATCAGGAAAAATTCTTAGCTGAAGCTAGAAAACAAGCGTTTGAAAAAGCCAAAGCAAAAGCGCAGGAAATGGCTTCGCAAAACGGAATTTCAATTGGGAAGATAGTCGGTTTTTGGGAATCGGGAATCCAGCCTTATTATGGCTATAGCAGT
>JAKAFV010000002.1 GCA_021817915.1 bacterium
ATAATTATTTTTTCAGATTAAAGCTTCTGACAATATTGGAAAATATTTCCCTATACCCATCCCAGCTACTTTTTATCGTATTAAAAGATATAATCCAAACATCGTCTCCCTCGCCCCGAATCGCAACTATTAAAATTTTGAAATTTACTCCTTGCTGAGTTAATTCCACTTCTACCGCGCGAACAGCCCTGCCATTTATATTCACATCTTGCTCATTGGCAAAAACAGCGCTTGAAACAGTTTGAGAAAGCGCATATTTGGTTGTTTGCATATACTCCGCCATGCTCTTGCCCTGAAGAGTATCATAGCTTACCGCAAAATAACTTCTAAAATTAATTTTTTGCGCCGCGGGGTCATTAAGCTGTTCATTTACATTAATAGCCATCGCCGAAGTCCCAATTGCCGGTTCGGTTTTTTTCCAACCTACAGGCAAAACAATATCAAAATCATCGGTTACAAGTTTATTTTGCGATTGTTGGTTCCCCGCTTCGTTATTTTGGTTCCCTGTCGACGCTTGTTGTCCGATATTCTCGGGAGAATTAGTTAATACTTTATTTTGTTTTATAAAATAAAGGCCAGCCAATACGGCCACGACGGCAATCGCGATTATTGAAACGCAGATTATAATTTTATTTTTCATATATTTTTATATTGCTTGTTTCAATTCAATTTTCTGTTCCGTTGTTCTGCCTTCAATAATTTCAATAGGAATTAAATTTGATACGCGTTCAAAGTTTTTGGGGAAGGTATTGTCATTAAAGAAAATTACAAACTTCCCAACGGGCATTTTTTCAAAAACCGCCGTTCCGTTTTTATCGGTAACGCCTACCGCCATTTTCCCGCCGGGCCTTTCCCCTACATCAACCTCGATACCGCTAACGAATGCTCCGCCGGCAGTTATCACCACATTCAAAGAACCAAATTTTTCCGCTCCGCTAATTAATTCTTGAGGAAAAACAGGACCATCGTTTGCGCCAGAAGACAAACTAGAACGCTTTAAATCAATAAGACCAAAAAAATTTAACGCAAGCGTTATTGCCATGCCAATAACCACGCCTAAGATAATTTTTCCCATAAATTTATTATATCCCTTCAATAAATTCAGGGCAAGTAAAAAACCGCCGAAATAAAAAAACCGCCCAAGCACATAACATGCCGGGCGGAGTAATCATCTTCCATCATTCAGGCACAAGTTTAAATGCGCCCAACACATCTTTGCGCTACATGAGCCATCGCATCAAATCTCCGACTCATATGGTAGCCTATTTCCTTGCCTGTCAGTTCATAGAACTGGCGGTAAAAAGTGGCGCCCATCTTGTGATAATAAGAAATCTTCATCATGCGGTAGTTTCCTCTCTCGGGAAAAACTCCGCATATCACAAAGCAAACATCGCCTCCTTTCTTCACAACAGCAGAATCGTCCATTGCCGCGTAATCAATAGCCCACCAGCTTTCGGGAGTATTCACCGCCAGATTCGCCAGCAGGCCGGAAATGTAAATTCCGCACAGCAAAACGTCGCTGGCAACGAGCTTCTGGTTGAAAATCTCGTCCGTTATCCGCTTCTCAAAAACTCCTTTCAGTTGGTTTTCTTTAACGCCGACAATGCCAGATTCATCCCGAAGAATAGCCGCCTTTCCTTTGATAAGGGAGGCCCTCTTCAGCAAATCATTCAAATTGCCGATTTCCAAATTTTTCCTTGCCGCTTCAAAACTGACGATTTTTGCCATGGCCTCCTCCTTATTTTTTCGGTTAAAAATTCTTATTTCAATGTCCTGTACCGCGAGTGTGTATTTAAAGATTACACCCTATTGAGCCGGTGTCAATTATAAAAAAACCGCCCGGAGGACGGCTTTTGATTGACGGGATTAAAAATTATTTATATTTATTATTTACTCACCTTAGCATATAAACTCTTTTGAAATGCAAAGAAAATTGAGCGGATATTTTCAACATTGCCAAGTAACTGCTCTGCGTTGGCAATAGCATGATATTTTAAATTTAATAAAACCGGCAATTTTTCTTCGTCAAGTTCTTCAACGCCTTTTTCTTCATATTTTGACAATACAAAGCCCAAAAACTCTTTTTGTTTTTCATCTAAACTTTCAAAAATTTTATCTTTTGATTGCTCTACTCTTTGCGCTCTTGAAATAGGCTTTATTAAAAATGAAATATACGCCAAAACATCAAACAAATCGCTTTGTTCGGCGTCAATCATTTTTTGCAATATTTCCAATTCATCCTTGCCAAAACCCTTTTCGGCAATTTCTCCCAAAAATACTTTCCGAGTTGTTGGATTTGACCAAATTTTTCGGAGTTCTTCTTCGCTTTTGAAGAAATCCGGCATGGCGCCAAACATATTGTCCATAAATTCCTGAATAGAAATCGGCTTGCCGTCGGCGCCCCAAAAAGAAGTAGAAATCATGTGCTGAATTTCTCGCTCCTTGCCGTCACGAAGTTTAATTTTTAATTTTTTCTTAGGCTCAAAATTTTCGTCTTTAATAAACCCCTCCCCAGTTTCTTTCGGCCCTGTTTTATAATTTATCTCTTTCTGCTCTTTTTCTTTTATTTCCCCCGCTGGCTCGCCGTCCCATTCCGGGTCAGAAAAATGCTTATAAGCATCCACAAAATCGTAAATCGTGAAATATTCTTTGCCGTCAAAAAGCCTAGTCCCGCGACCGATAATTTGTTTAAATTCAATCATTGAATTTACCGGCCTCATCAAAACAATGTTTCTAATATTTCGCGCATCCACGCCCGTAGACAGCTTTTGCGAGGTTGTAAGAATTGTCGGAATTGTTTTTTCGTTATCTTGAAATTCACGTAAAAATTGATCGCCTCTAGCCCCGTCATTTGCCGTTACACGCACGCAATAATTCGGGTCTTTGCTTTCTTTCATTTGATTTACCAAATCACGAACCGCCAAGGCGTGATCCTGGGTCGCGCAAAATATAATAGTCTTTTCGTTTTGATTTATTTCATCTAGTACTATGCGAACTCTTTTCGCCTCGCGCTCTTTAATAACGATAATTTTATTAAAATCAGATTCCTCATAAATTTTCCCTTCTTCAACCTCGCCTTCAATTATTTGGTCATCGGAAGTATATACATAATCATCAAGCGTAGTTTTAACCCGCTTAACTTTAAAAGGCGTTAAAAATCCGTCATTCACGCCTTCTTTAAGGGAATAAATATAAACCGGCTCGCCAAAATACCTGTAAGTATCTATATTGTCTTTTCTTTTCGGCGTAGCAGTTAAACCAAGTTGAACCGCCGGAGAAAAATACTCTAAAATCCCACGCCAATTACTTTCATCATTCGCCCCTCCACGATGGCACTCGTCAATAATAATAAAGTCAAAAAAATCGGCGGGGTAATCGCCAAAATATGGCGTTCCATTTGGGCCACTCATAAAAGTTTGGAAGATCGTAAAATAAACGCTCCCGCTCATCGGCACTCCGCCCTTTTTACGAATATCTAAGGTATTAATACGCACCAATGCGTCTTTATCAAAAGCGGAAAAAGTATTAAACGCTTGGTCGGCTAAAATATTCCTATCGGCTAAAAATAAAATCCTCGGCCGACGAGCGCCATCGTGCTTTAAATTCCAACGTGTTTGAAAAAGTTTCCAAGCAATCTGAAAAGCTACCGCGGTTTTCCCCGTCCCAGTTGCCATAGTTAAAAGAATCCTATTTTTTTCTTCCGCTACGGCATTTAAAACATTATTAATAGCGATTTCTTGATAATAGCGTTTTCCATATTCACCCTCATTTGGCACATTGGCAAATTTTTCTTTCCATTCATTCCAATCTGAAAATGTTTTATTCCACAGTTCATCGGGAGTCGGGAAACCGCCAACACCCCCTTCTTGTCCGGTTTTCATAGAAATTTCGTAAATTTCTTTGCCGTTAGTGGCATAGGTATAATCAATATGTAATTTTTGCGCATAAGCCTTAGCTTGCGCCACACCCTCTGTTACGGGCAAATTTTCGGCCTTAGCTTCAATAACGCCGATTTTACGGTTTTTATATATCAAAATATAATCGGCGATTTCCGGCTTGCTTCGCGTTCCGCCGGTTAAAATTTTGCCGTCGGTAATTCTAAACTCGCGCAAAACCTTTGACCCCTCAATTTCACCCCAACCGCTTGCCTTAAGTTTTGGGTCTATATATTCCGCCCTTGTTTCCGATTCGTTCATAAATTAATTATAATAATTCGCTATAATTAGGATAATTATCTTTAATTATTTGTTTCCATTTTGAAGTTTCATTGCCATCGCCCAAATCGTTTTTATGATAAACCAAAAGAACATAAACTGCGCCAATATCGCTATGAACAGCGATTATGCATCTATTGCCTGAAGATTTTTTTGATTCTTTAGTTCCGGCAACGCGAAATTCAGTTTTAACTATTTTAATATTCCCGTTCTCGGTTTCAGTTATTGTTTCCGCAATTGTTGTTTTAAATAATGAATCTATACGTTTTAACTCTTCAATTACTGCCCGCCAAGTTATATCCCAAGCGCCTTTGTATTTCTTTTTAAAATTCTTTATATAGTGGCGCTCAGCATAACTTTCCACAATTACCGAATAATTATCAATAGACATGCTCCGGATCCTCTTGGGTTATTAATTCGTAAGGAATTATTTCATCTTGAGAACAAATCTTGTATGGCAATTGATTATGGGTGAAATCAACAATTTCACTGGTTTTTTTATCCTTCCACTTTTCGGCTATTTTTTCAATTAAATTTAACTCTTCTTTTGATAGTTCATCTAACGCTTGGTTTTTAGACCCTCTATTTTCAGAAATCAAAAGCATGTCGCCTTTGCGGTTAATTGAAATTTTTCCGGACTCTTCAAGCTCATCTATCGCCCTAAAATACATATCTGGGACCGGGCCATATTTAATACGACGATATTGCATGCCGCTCATACTTTCTAAGCAATTATAAAACCAAGCAAAATCTGCCAAATAAAGCATTTTTGCTAATTTGGTTTTTAAAATTTTGCCGTCTGAAGATATCGCTTTTCGCAAATAAGCCAAAATCATCTGTTTGTATTTTTCATAATTCGGCTTAAAACCATTCTCAACTCCTTCCAGGGAAATACCAAAAATATCAGCCAATTTCACCATTTGTGAAAAACTAAGCTCGATTTTACCCTGCTCAAAAGAGATATAAGACGAACGAGAAATGCCCAACTTCTTAGAGATTTCTTCTTGCGACAATCCTTTTTCAACCCTCAAAACTTTAATTAATTTAAAATATTTATTAACCATATATACCCATATTATACCCCAAATGTCTAAATGTCAAACTTTCAATGTTGACATTTTAAACATTACTCTTTTTTTATAACTCCCCCGCAAACGCTTTTTTTAGGACTGATTTCTTTAGTTCCTCTAAATCCGCTAATTTTTGCTTATAAATTGCTTCTAACTTTTTAGTTTCGGCAGAAAGCGCGTCAAGTTTTTTGACGATAGATTTTTGTTCAATGAGAGATTTCGGAAAGAAGATTATATGCTTTTCAATTTTTTCAATAGTTAAAGCACTATACGCCGAACCTTTAGATAATTTGTTTATTTGTTCAATAAAAGACATTAACACAAACTTTAAAAAATATGGGTCGATTGAATTAAAATTTTTAAACCAAAGTATATTCCCATCTTTAAAATAAAATTCTTCGTCATTCTTTACTACATATATTTCACCAATAGTCCCAACAGCGGTAATGAGAATATCCCCGATTATAGGTACCCCAAAAATGTCTTTTATTTCCATGTATCTTTTTTTGGAAATATATAATTCCAGTGTAATATTTTTGTTACGTGCAAGCTCTTTAATTTCTTTAATTCTATAAAAGGGAACGCCATCTTTTACATACTCCTTTTTGTATATTCTTTTACTCGATGTAATCTCTCCAAGCTCTTCTAGTCTTTTCTCCTCCCAATCTTTCCCCGGATTCGTAAAAACGCTCTGCAAATACGACTCAAAAAGTTCTTTGGCATTTTGTAAATTTTTTTCCGCATTTTCTTTCGCCTTTGCTATCTTTTCAAAAACCTCGTCTAAAATTTTAACAATGCGACGTTGCTCGGGGAGAGATGGGAGAAGTATCGGAATATTTTTAAAATCATTTTTTTGCAAATGTCTTATACTGGCGCCCAAAAACATCTTTTTTTCTATTAAATCTAAGTTTAATAATAAAAAATAGTGTAAAAATTTTGTTGCCGTAAGGCTATTTCCTGATATTGAATATGTATCGGTAGAGTACGATGCATCCCCATTAAAATAATGGATTACTGCCTTCCCGCCCGTTGCTAAAAAAATATTCTCTCCCTTACATAAAGACTGATTGCAATAAAGGGTTTTTTCTCCGCTTTTAAAAAATTTAAAGTTTCCGCCAGACAAAGCTGATTTCGCTTTTATTTTAGACTTTTTATTTTCTAAAATAACCTCGCCAAGTTTTTTTGTGACCCAATTACTTTTCATGGATTTGCTTTAAAATGCTGCCCAGAATATCCTCGCTTTCCTTGTCTAGCTTCTTAATGGTAGTCAAAATATCCTTAGGATCGCGAAGCTCAACTTTTTTGCCACCATTAGGATTTTTTACCGACAAATCAAACCCATTCGACAGGCTTAGGGCTGAAGTATCTATACTCCACGAATTTTCGCTATTCGCTTTAGTCTTTTGCAATTCCACAAATTCCGTTAAATCCGCCTCGCTTAAAGGATTCCCCTTTCCAAGATTACGGTTTAGATTAAGTTGATAAAACCAAACTTTTTTAGTTGATTTGCCTTTTTCAAAAAATAAAACAACTGTTTTAACTCCCGCGCCTTGAAAAACTCCGCCCGGCAAATCTAAAACTGTATGTAAATTACAATTTTCTAAAAGCAATTTTCGCAATGACACCGAAGCATTATCAGTATTAGAAAGAAAAGTATTTTTTATAACAATGCCTGCCCTGCCTCCCGCTTTCAGAATTTTTATAAAATGCTGAAGAAAAAGAAAAGCTGTTTCACCGGTTTTAATTGGAAAATTTTGTTGAATTTCCCGCCCAATACCGGCGCCAAAAGGCGGATTCGCTAAAACAATATTAAAACGATCTTTTTCCTGAATGTCGTTAATATTCTCCGCCAATGTATTTGTATGTTTGATATTCGGCGCCTCAATGCCATGCAAAATCATATTCATAATGCCAATTATATAAGCAAGAGATTTTATTTCTTTTCCGTAAAAAGTTTTGTTTTGCAACGTTGCCATCTGACTTGATGAAAGCTTGGCCTGATTTTGCGTGAGATAATTATATGATTCCACCAAAAACCCGGCACTACCGCAAGCGCCATCATAAATTGTCTCGCCAATTTTTGGCGCAACTACCTTAACAATAGTTTTAATAAGCGGGCGAGGCGTATAATATTCTCCGCCATTTCTGCCCGCATTGCCCATGTTTTTAATTTTGGCCTCATAAAGATGCGAAAGTTCGTGCTTTTCTTCATAAAGACGAAAGTGCATGCCATCTACGATATTTAAAATTTCTCGTAGCTTATAACCGCTGGAAATTTTATTTTTGAGTTCATGAAAAATTTCACCAATTTTATATTCAATAGTGTTCGGCTCTTCAGCTCTAAATTTTTTAAGATATGGGAAAAGATTATTGTTCACGAAATCTTTTAAATCATCGCCGTCTAGGGCCTTGTTGTGGTCCAACTTACCACCGCCATTTTTTGGGCAAGCCCAAACATCCCAGTGATATTCCGGAGACAAAATATATTTATATTTCTTCCCCGATAAAACGGCCGCCTTCTTTTTGTCCTCTTCTAAATCATCTAAATATTTCAGAAAAAGAATCCAAGAAGTTTGCTCAACATAATCAAGCTCGGTTGCCGAGCCCGAATCGGTATGAAGAATATTATCTATATTTTTAAATGATTGTTCAAACATATTATTTTATAACTATACTCAATAAATCCCTTGCCCGTGGCTATACCCCGCTTAATTGTCTATTTAATTCACGCTCCAGCATTACTGGAAAATCGCGAACAATGCCCTGTTGGTCAGCGGGTAAAAAAGCGCCTAATTCATTACTAAAACTGATTTTTTTCGCGTTCGCAATAATTTCGTCTTTAATCTCCGCAAGCCGTTTTTTTTGATCCACAGGAAGCAGCCCTTTACGCATAATGAAATATAAATCATAGAAATCGCGCGGTTTCTTACGTTGAACTAGCGCATCAAAAATTTTCTCTTCTACAATTTCAGCTTGCGGCAAATGAATAATGGTATATGTTGGCGCAAAATTATTAGCAATGCTATCTACTTCGCCAACGACATTTTTGCCGTTCCGTGAAGATACATTGATTTCTACGCTAACAGGCGGATATTCAAACATATGAAAGGTGGCAACGCCAAAATATCCTCCGCTTGTGGCGCCAATTTTGTCTCCAATTACGACTTTTATGCCAGCGCGCTCCATCTCCACTAAAACATTGGCAAAAAGTTCTTCAACGAATGGCTTGATATTATTTTGGGCAACGCCAAAAAGAGAAAAATCCAAATCTTCCGAAAAACGCGGGCTGCCATAAACAATTCTTAACGCCGTACCTCCTTTAAATAATAATTTTTGAGCATCGGGAAATTTATATAATTCTCCCAAAAAAAGGTGCTGAAAATATTCACGAATTATGTTTGGGAATATCCCCATTTGATATTGCTTGCTTAACTTTTCAAGTGTTTCTATTGATATCATTTTAATGTAGATTTAATTACGCTAATAAGTTTATCATTATTAAATAATTCCGCATAACGCAAAGCCTTTGTTGAATTAATTTTTTCTTTGTTAAATCTGGAAATCGGTTTTTGCCTATTCTTGAGCCGTAAATAATTTGTATCTACAAATGCTTTTTCCGCGTTAGCGATATTAAAAGTTAATCCTTGTTGTTTTTGAATTTCATATCCGGTATATGCGTTTTTTTTTATTTTTCGATAAGAAAAAACTTTGCCTAATTTTTCAAATCTTCGAGTAGCCTTCGTGGTGACCGATGTAATTTCATAAACTGTTTCCGGAATAATCCCATGATAAGACAATGCGAATTCAAGTGAAATGTAAGATGGCGCGTAAAGTTTATTGGCGATATAAACATCGGGCGGCAGGGCGTCTGGAAAAACATAAAGCCCCTGCTTTAACTGTGAAATAAATCCTCGTTTCTTATATCTATGCAATAAAGCGGACACTGCGGTAGCAGACACGCCAAAAAGCGATCGGATATTGCTTGGATTAAATATATAGATCTTTTTATCCTTTATTTTGCTGGCAAAATTTGTTTGATTCACCAATTTGACCATATTGTCAATTTACCAAAACGTTATTAAAAAGTCAAATTATTACTATATAAACAACTTAACCAATAAGGCCCCTGTCTTTAAAACTGAAATGTCCTATTTTAGAAACTATTACGTGGTCTAAAATATCAATTCCTAAAATTTTACCCGCGGCTACCAATCTTTTGGTAATTTCCAGATCATCTTCTGATGGGTCTGTATCCCCCGAAGGATGATTGTGTGCGATAACAATTTGAGCCGCTAAATTCCGGATTGCAGGTTCAAATACTTCACGCGGATGGACCAAATTAGCATTAAGCGAGCCAACAGAAATAATTTCCCTTTTGATTTCTTGATTCCGGCTATCCAAATAAAATACTACAAAGTGCTCTTTTTTGTTGTCACGAATGTCTTTAAGCTCATTCCAAACATCTTTCGGGGAAATAATTAAAGATGATTTTTTGTTTTGCAAAAACCGGCGGCCGAGCTCAAAACAAGCAATAATTTCACATGTCTTTGTCTTACCTAAGCCAAAAGTATTTTTTAAATCCTCAAAACTCGCTTTATTTAATCCGCCACGACTGAATTTTTTGAGAATTTTGTTTGAAAGTTCAACAACATTAACACCCTTACTGCCCGTTCTTAAAAGAATCGCCAAAAGTTCGGAGTTAGAAAGTTTTTCAGGGCCGTATTTTTCGAGTTTTTCGCGTGGCCTATCAACTTTTGGTAAATCTTTTATCTTCGCCATTATTTTTTATTATATCACTTCATCCCGCTAGTATAAAGCCGCGCCCGGACGTCCCAAAACCGCATAAAAAACAGGCGTTTCGCGCCTGTTTTTATTTAAATATCTTATTGAGCGATAATCTTCAATAAATCTTCAACTGCAAAATCCTTTTCTTTTCGGGAATAATCGACTCTTACATCAGCAAGTTTATCGTATAAATTTAACCGATATTTCAATAAATCCGGGTAACAGCGTTTTAAAGTCTCTATTTTGTCCTCGCCCGGCATTGGCTTATATAAATCCCCCCCAAATCACCGGCTTTGGGTCCGCCAAATAAAGATTAATCATTTTCTCCATTACAAATTCCGGAGTTTCAAGATAAACAACTTTTGTAAATTGTTTAAGTTTTTGCAATAACTTCGGCGGCAAATAAACCACGCTGCCTGTCGTATCTATAACAACATCTTTGCTATTTTCAATTTTGCCTAAACTTTCCCCGAGAACCTTAGCTTCAAGCTCAAGATAACGTCTGCTATTAGCAGTATAACGCCCGTCATACGGCTGGCCCATCCAACGGCTTACATCATTAACCCCCTTGTACCCTAAAAGTGCCAGTTCAGGCGTTAAATCTTTTTCAATTAGCTCGTCGCAAGAATATTTTTTATAACCTTTTTCTCTTTCCAGAATTTTAGCCCAATGCGATTTTCCCGCGCCGGACATGCCAATAAAAGAAATAATCATATGTTTAAATTAAATAGACAAAGATAAAAGCGTTGATTTTAATTCGGCGTAGTTATTTTTAATTTCGGTTTTGCGCTTGGGATTTTTTACCAACTCCGCTATGGCCCTGCTATCGTCAACCTCAATTCCCGTGTGTTCTTTTATTGAATCGGCGAATTTAATAGGCGAGGCCGTGCTGGTGATAATTTTAGTGAAATCATTTTTCTCGTTTTCGGCCGCCACCCAGGCCACGGCAGTATGCGGGTCTAAAAGATAACTATGCTCGGTATAAACTTTTTTTATGGCGGCGATTGTTTCTAAATCTGAAACTTTCATGACATTTATTAGCTCTTTAAACGCGGCGTGGTTATTTTCAAATACTTTTAAAATACGCGCGAAATTGCTCGGATTGCCGATATCCATAGCGGTAGATAAGGTTTGAACTGTTTGTTGCGCTTGAAAAACGCCTGTTTGATAATATTTATAAACTTCGTCGTTTTCATTGGTCGCCACTAAAAATTTATTAAACGGCAAGCCCATTTTCCGCGCGAAAATACCGGCGCAGACATTGCCAAAATTTCCGCAAGGAACGACAAATTCCAATTTGTCCGCCGGCATTTGACCGTAAGCATAAGCGTAATAAATAATTTGCGGGATAAGCCTGCCCACGCTGATTGAATTCGCGGAAGATAAATTAAGATTTTTCAATTCGGAATCAACAAAAGCCTTTTTAACCAAAGCCTGACAATCGTCAAAAACTCCATCTACTTCAATCGAAAAAACGTTTTCGGAAACACGGGTTAGTTGCTCTTCTTGCAATCTACTCACCTTTCCTTTAGGGTAAAGCACTGCCACTTTAATATTAGGCACATTAGCAAAGCCATGAGCCACCGCTCCGCCCGTATCTCCGGAAGTTGCCACCAAAATAACCGCTTTTTTATTTTCTTTTTGCAAAACACGGCTCATGAGCAACGCCAAAGAGCGCGCCGCAATATCCTTAAAAGCCATTGTCGGGCCGTGAAATAATTCTAAAATAAAAAAATCCCCTACTTTTTTTAAGGGAATAGGGAAGTTTAATGCCTTATCGGCAATTTCTTTTATTTCAGAAGAACTCATCTCGCCCTCCAGCCATTTGCTTAATACCTTAAAACCCGCTTCCGCCAAAGAATTATTTTTTAAGCCGCTTATTTCCTCTTGGGAAAATTGCGGAAAGGATTCCGGAAAATACAATCCGCCATCCGGCGCCAAACCGGCAAGCAATGCCTGTTTAAAATCTACTGCCGGAGAATTTTGATTTAAGCTAAAAAATTTCATTTAGCATGGCGAAATTTAATCCGATTTAAGAAAAGTTTAAAATATAATCAACCCAAAGTCAATTTATAAAAAACAGGCGTTTCGCGCCTGTTTTTATTTAACCGTTAAAGGCTAAAACTGTTTAATAAAACAACTTAGTGAACCAGCCAAACAAACTAAATTTGTTTTCGTTTGCCTTCAAGAAAGCGTCTATCTTTTGCTGTTCTTGCTCTAACACTTTGGCTTGATTTTGAAGTTCTGTTTTATCTACCGCGGTTTGGGCATTTTCTATCAATCTGTCCAATTGGTCTAATCTGTTTTTCGTCTGAACTATCTCGCTCCTTAATGTCCCCAAATTTTTATAATCGGAACCGAAAAAAAATGTTTTAATCTTGCTTCTCGTCTGAACTCTTTCTATCGCTTTAGTCGTCGTGCTCGCAGATTGATTCTGCTCCCGGGCAATAACCCTCACTTGCTCGCCTATTCCTCCTTCTCTGTCGGCAACATCCAAAAGGCCATGAATAAAGTTTGACACGACGCTACGATGCTCTTCGACGTCAATTTCGTCATCTTCTCGTTCTTGTTTCTGGGCCGCGTCAGTGCTTGAACTTTCTTCATCGTCATTATCATTTTCTTGCTCAACATCCTTTGTGCTTGTCGCATCTTCATTTTCTTGCTCAATATTTTGAGCTTTGGCTTGATTACCCGCTCCAAGATTGCCATCCTGTTTTGCGAAAGACATGCCGACAGAAGAAGCGAAGAACGAGAAAATAAGCGCCAGAATTAAGGGAACAACAAACAATGAATTAATTTTAGATTTTTGCATAATTTTTTTATGTATTAATTTTTAATAAGGCTCGACCTTTAATTAATTATACGAAAGATCGGAA
>JAKAFV010000067.1 GCA_021817915.1 bacterium
CCTTTGGCGCTGTGGACCGTCATGACATTCACGGCATCGGTCTCCGGGTCGAATTCAACGGTTGCCGGGTCGTCACCTGCGCCGCGTAAGGCTTCGAGATAGTCGACAAACTGAGTGACTGTTTCTGTCGATGCCACATCCGTAAATTCACGCACTTTGTCGAAAAATTTGGCAATGTTTTGGATTTTAATTTGGGATTCTATTGTGTTTTCCTTTTCAAGACGCTTTAGATAATTTGTGCGCTTTAGGAAATCAAAAAGTACGCGCCCTGCATTTTGCTTTTTGGAGAGATCAATTGCGGCATCTAAATCTTCAATGACCCTTTCTATAATTGATTTTGAATCTTCCGACAATTCAAGATCATCGTTAGTGATTTTTTCTAAATTTTTTAATAAATAATAAAGCGATTTGTTCTTGCGGCTAGCAAAAGATGTAAGTTTAATAGCATCGACAGGCGGTATTTGGTAAATGTCGGAAACTAAGAGATTGTAAAGATTGAGGCTGTCTTCGAAATTGGTAATTGAGGTTAAAAACGAAATTAAAACGGCTACTTCTTCCTGCTGGTAAAGGCCTGAAGAGCCAACAAATTTATGGGGAATACTGCGCATGTTAAGGGCGCGAAGGAATGGGTCGGCTGATGAATTAGCGCGGACCAAAATCGCAATATCACGATAAGCAAAGCTTGCGGTCCTCGACTTCGCCTGTGGGCCTAAAGAATATTTGATTTTAGATTTACTTTTTGACATAAGTTTTTCAATCTCTGCCGCAACAAGATCCGCTTCCTGTGACAGGGTGTCTGCATAAATTTCTTTGGGAACAGGGCCATATTCTTTTTTTTGCGATTTTAATTTTTTGTCGATTTTGTTTTGGACTTCAAGGCGGTCGGGGTCGTTGTGGCGAATTAAGCGGTAGGCGCAGTCCAAAATTGCTTGAGTTGAGCGGTAATTTTGGGTTAGAACTACTTGTTTGGCATTTTTGAAATCACGCTTAAAGCGCATGATATTTGAAATTGCTGCACCACGAAATTTGTAGATAGATTGGTCGTCGTCGCCGACAACACAGATGTTTTTGTGAGAGTTTGATAAAAGTTTTACAAGTTCGTTTTGGGCAAAATTGGTGTCCTGATATTCGTCGACTAATATATATTTAAAATGGCTTTGGTATTCTTTTAAAATTTTCGGCCGTTTAATAAACAGGTCAATAGTTTTGGTGACCTGGTCGCCGAAGTCCAAAAGTCCGGCTTTAGTTTTTAGGCTTTCGTAAGTTGCATAAGCGTTTGCCAGTTCTTCGACCTTTTGGAGTTCAACTTTATCTTCGCTATTATTAGCTTTTTCGTCCAAAGGACGACCAGCCTTTGGCTGGGACTTCTGACTTCTGACATACTTTTGAAATTCTTCTGGTGATACGTTTTCATCTTTGAGGCGGGAGAAGAATGACAATATTGCTGATATAAATTTTGTGGGATTAGACAGAGGGCGATAATAATTCAAATTAAACTTAAATATATTTTGCTGGAAAAACAAAACCTGCTGAGGTTTTGAAAGGACTTTAAAATCCGGAGAAATGCCAAGGTCAAAAGCATTGTCGCGGAGGATGCGATCCCCAAAGGCATGGAATGTGGAAATCCAGGTGTCGGTGAAACCGTATGGCACTAGTTGATCGACGCGTTCCTCCATTTCGCCTGCAGCTTTGTCGGTAAAGGTTAGCGCTAAAATTTCTGCGGGTCTTGCGAGTTTTTTTTCGATGATGTAGGCGATTCTTCTGGCAATAACCGTGGTTTTGCCGGTTCCCGCACCGGCGATTATCAGAAGCGGATCTTCTGTAGTAGTTACTGCTTCTTTTTGCTGTGGATTTAAATCTTGCAGGATATCACTCACGCGGCTATTTTAGCACGAACTAAGAGCATTGATAGGCACATCTATGCTACTTTAATTAAAAAAACCCTAAATTTACAAGGCCAGACTATTTTGCTGTGTTTCAAACAGCCAAGGCGTTATTTGTGAGAGCTGTTGCCTGATGAAAGCTGGTATTGCTCCGCGCTGAATATACCTATCTAGTGTTTTTTCTGGTATTGAAGTTACTGGTTTTATTTCGCCGCGACATTTTTCCGATCCGCATCGACACATCATAATCCAGTCATTGTTGCCCAATAACCAGCTAGGATCTCTCTTTACCCCGACTGTAGTTGCGTAATCATAAGTTATTTCTTCACCTTCTTCGATATCTCTTAACGCGAAGAGTTCGCTGGCTCCACGAATCCCTCCATTTGGCTCACAGCTATGATTAAAAAAATACGAAGGATTGTCTAGGGCAAAAAATAAGTTTTCACCGATTTGGAGTTCATCATCAGGTCTTTCCTCGCCAGCAATAATCCTTTGATCAATCTCCGGACCGGTAAGTAGCTCTCCTCTTAAAATATGGATTGTTTCACCCTCTTTAATAGGCTTTGTGGCAAAACAGCCTTTTCCTGCAACACCAGACTCCCTCACCTCTACCTGAGTGCCTTTTGGGGTTTCAGCAGATATAATCGTGCTGTCTGTTTCCATAATAGAAGCAGAATTATAACATACCCTATAGTTTATTTCAACTTCTTAACAGATTTCGGCTCGAGGTTTTGAACCGTTGATATTTTTGTGCTCAGGCGGGTATAGCGGCTATTAACGTCATCACTGGAGGCAGCAGCGTTTTTGATGTGTTTGGTGAGAACTGAGAGAGAAGAGCCGAATTTGTTGGTTTCGTCGGAAATTTCGCGAAGGGCTGCCAGTATTTGACCGGCCTGGGCTTCGATTTTACTACCTTCAAGAGACATGATAATGGCGCGTAAATATGCATACATTGTAGAAGGTGATACGGGGCGGACGCGTTTGCGGTAGGCATAATCGTCCAGATCCGGGGCATTAGAAATCATTTCGTAATAGACAGGTTCCGAGGGAATATACATGAGGGCAAAATCCAAAGTGCCTTCCTGTGGGCGGATGTATTTGGTGCCAATAGCGTCAATGTGTTTTTTGACGTCGGCAATAAATAATTTTCTGATTTGTTCGATTTCCTTTTCGTCCTTGGCT
>JAKAFV010000068.1 GCA_021817915.1 bacterium
GGCCGGTGAAAATAAGATAATCGCTGTTTCTGGAATTGAAAACCCGAATGTGGAAGTTGGAAGCGAATTTTCCTATACCGTTAATATCTTTTCAAAAGACGGGGTTATTTTAAAGACTTTAAACAGCGACTCTTTTATTTATGCCGGAGAAAAAAAATATTTAGTCGATGTTTTAGACGCCGATTTTAAAAATATCGACAAAGCCGAAATTTCTTTTTCAAACGTAAATTTTAAACCAAAGAGCGATTTTTCAAAACCAAAAGCCGAAATCAGAGAATTCAAAACCGAAATTTTTTCGAATATCGCGTCAAGCGCTTTTAGTAAAATTACACGCGAACTAAAATCAGGCATGGTTGGAAGCGACGTTAAAAATCTCCAAAACTTTTTAAAGTTTGGGGGTTTTTTCAGCGCGAGCTCAACCACTAAATTCGGCGCGGCTACGAGAGGCGCGCTGACTAACTATCAAAAGAAAAACGGACTAACTCCCGCCAGCGGATACTTGGATTTAAAAACCAGAAATTACATAAATTCTAAAATCGATTCTCTAAATAATTCAAACGCATCCGGAGAAATTTTCCCCATAAGTATCCGCGGAGTTGTAACCAATAATGATGTTGAAAAAATCTCCAAAGCGGTTATTGTGGCGTTACTAAGGGATAAATACGGATTTTTGACCGGTGTTTCGAAAATCGAGCTTGAAAATATCACAGCGGCTGAAAGCAGGGAATTTAAAGCGCTTTTCCCGTCCTCGATAAATATTAAAGACGTCAATCCTTCCGCGACAGAAGTTTATCTTTACCCCCACACTAATTAAGATTAGTTTAATTTAAATAGCATTGACTAAGTCCGTTGTGTATTATTAAATTATACAAAACGTCTAATTTTTTAATACTTAAATAAAATTTTTTGAAAATTTTATAGAATCTTGATTAGTGTGGGGGTTTACCCTAAAAAATAATAATATTGAAAGATTATGAACGATAGTTTTAACCGGCCTTATAACCCTTCTGAAACCGAGGAAAAAATTTATAAAAAATGGGAAAAGTCCGGCTACTTTAATCCGGACTATTTACCTTCGGTAAAACTTAAAAACTTATCCGCCAGCCGGCGGACTAAAAAACTTAAAAGCTTCTGCGTCATAATGCCTCCGCCCAATGCCAACGGCTCTTTGCATTTAGGCCACGCTTTAATGACTGCTTTGGAGGACATAATGATCCGCTATAAAAGAATGCGGGGGTTTAAAACTCTTTGGCTTCCGGGGGCTGACCATGCCGGTTTTGAAACGCAAGTTGTTTATGAAAAAAAGCTTGAAAAAGAAGGACGGTCAAGGTTTCAGATTCCGCGTGAAAAATTATGGCAAGAAATTTGGGATTTTACCCAGACAAATAAGGGAGTTATGGAAGGTCAGCTTCGGCGGTTGGGCGCGTCTTGCGACTGGTCGCGAAAAAAATTTACCCTTGATAAAGATATTATAGAAAAAACCCAAGATATTTTTGCGCAGATGCATAAAGAGGGGTTAATTTATCGGGGCAATCGTTTGGTAAATTGGTGCGTAAAACATCAAACCGGGCTTTCGGAATTGGAAACAAAACACGAGGAAAGAACAGACGCTTTGTATTATATAAAATACGGGCCGATTATTGTCGCGACTGTTCGGCCGGAAACGATTTTCGGCGATACTGCGGTTGCGGTGAATCCGAAAGACAAAAGATACAAAGATTTAATCGGCAAAGAAATCGAAGCGGATATGGCGGTTGGGAAAATAAATTTGAAAGTAATCGCGGATAAAGTTGTTGATATCGAATTCGGCACCGGCGCGGTTAAGGTTACTCCGGCGCATGACCAGACTGACTTTGAAATATGGCAAAGGCATAAAGATGAAATCGAAGGGCCAAAAGAAGTTATCAATCATTTTGGAAAAATCGATTTAAAAAACTATTTTTCCAAAAACGAAATTTATGAAAAATTGCAGGGTTTGAAAGTTTTGGAAGCGAGAAAAGTTATCGTGGAAGAATTACAGAAAAAAGGATTGATAGAAAAAATAGACAATGATTATAGGCATGACGTTTCTTTGTGCTATAAATGTTCAAATATTTTAGAGCCTCGGTTGATGTCGCAATGGTTTGTGAAAATGGACACGCTGGCAAAGCCGGCTATAAAAGCGGTTGAAAAAGGGGAGGTTAAATTTATTCCAACGCGTTTTAAAAAAGTTTATTTCCATTGGCTTAAAAATATCCGCGATTGGAATATTTCGCGTCAGATTGTTTGGGGGATACCCATTCCAGTTTGGTTTTGTCAAAACCAAACTGGAACAATTACCAATTACCAATTACCAATTACCAAACAAAATTTAATTAGAAATTGGAAATTAGAAATTGGAAATTCATCGGCAGAAAAATTTATAGTTTCCAAAACTCCGCCTAAACAATGTCCGTTCTGTAAAACTTGTAAAATGCGACAAGACGCCGACGTCTTTGATACTTGGTTTTCATCCGGTCAATGGCCATTCCTCGCCCTCGGGTACGAGAGCTCGTCAGACTTAAAATTAAAAACTAAAAATTCAAAACTTGCGGATTATGAAAGATTTTATCCGACGGACGTGATGGAAACCGGATGGGATATTTTGTTTTTCTGGGTCGCGCGGATGATTATGCTCGGACTTTATAAAACCGGAAAAATTCCTTTCAAGTATGTTTATTTGCATGGACTGGTTAGAGATAAGGACAAGCAGAAAATGTCCAAATCAAAAGGCAATGTTGTAGATCCCTTGGGCATGGTCAGTGAATACGGCGCCGACGCTCTGCGGATGGCGTTGATTGTCGGCAATACTCCCGGAAATGATCCGGTGTTTTCAGAAGACAAAGTGCGCGGATACAGGAATTTTGCCAATAAAATTTGGCAAGCATCGAGATTTGTTTTAATGAACGCGAAAGATTTTAATTATAAATCAAAACCAAGATTATCGGCGCACGACAAAAAGCGGAAAAAAGAATTGGAAA
>JAKAFV010000003.1 GCA_021817915.1 bacterium
CGGCATATGCATAATTTACACAAGCAGTAGACAGCTAAAAGAAAAAATGCTTGTATGGATAGAGCTTTTTCACAAACAGTTCCCGCTAAAGCGGGTATAGTACAGTGGTAGTACACCAGATTGCCATTCTGGAGACGAGGGTTCGATTCCCTTTACCCGCTCAAATATCTAAAGATTTTTGAGCCGGCTCGCCCAATGGGCGGCCGTTGATCCGCCGAAGCTTTAGCGAAGGAGACCGTTCAGAGAAACCAATTAGCTTTTCATTCGTTTTATATGTTAGATGGCGATAAAAATTTAATTGAACGCGCCATGGAGGGTGAGGCCGAGGCTTTTGGCCAGCTTTATGATAAGTACCAATCTGGCATTTACAGATTTATTTATCTTAAAGTTGGCCTGCGTGAGGAAGCCGAAGACCTCACCCACCAAGTATTTTTAAAGTCCTGGAGGAACATATCCGGCTACAATTTTAAAGGGTTTCCCTTTTCAAGCTGGCTGTATTCAATAGCAAGGAACCAGGTTATAGATTTCTACCGCTTAAAAAAGGAGGTTGTCGAGCTTGAATCAATCACCGAGCTCAAAACCGAAAACGACGCTCAAATTTCTTTTGACAAAAAAACCGACTTGGCGAGAGTTAAAAATGCTATTCTTGAACTAAACGACGAACAGCAAAACGTAATAATTTTGAGATTTATTGAAGATTTTTCAATCAATGAAACCGCCATGGCGCTTGATAAAAGCGAGAGCGCGGTAAAGCTTCTTCAACACAGAGCCATAAAAAATTTAAAGAAAATAATAGAAATCAACGAATAACTAATTTAGTACGAATATACTAATACTAGTAACGATAAAAAATGGGCAAGAATTTAACCACAATTTTAAAGGAGCTTAAGAACATCGCGCCGGACGCGGGCTATTCCGCCAGGTCGCGCAACATGCTTTTAGCCGAAATAAACATGAGCAAAAGAACGGTTCCGAAAAGGTTTTCCCTTGCGGACGTTTTTGTCGCCGCTTATTCCCGCAGGCCGGTATATGCTATCGCTGTTACCGCTTTCGCTTTATTCTTAATTGTTTCTAGTTCGGCGATTTATACCGTTGATAAAATAAACAGGCAGGAATTCGTGGTTAAAGCCGGCGAAGTTAATAATTCCATACAAGTTAAACTTGACGAGATAAAATATCTCTTAGAAAGCAAAGATATTGATTATAATAAAGGCGTTGTAATTCAAACCATGCTTTTAGGCGCCATGGAAGATTTAAAACAAGCATCCGAAGAAAAAGACACCGATAAATCCCTTGAAAAAATAAAATCCGCCCAGGAAACTCTTTATAGAATAGACGCGTTGCTCCAAAATAAATA
The DNA here is from genome assembly GCA_021817915.1 of bacterium. GTDB lineage: Bacteria > Patescibacteriota > Minisyncoccia > UBA6257 > UBA9933 > QYPD01. Next base: position 1,358 of record JAKAFV010000003.1, read on the forward strand.
AAAACCCCGATACGTATCGGGGTTTTTATTATATAAGAAAATTCTTATTTAACAGCTTCTTTCAAAACTTTTCCAGCTCTGAATTTCGGCTTTATTGAAGCGGCAATTTGGATTTTTTCTCCAGTCTTCGGATTAACACCCATGCGAGCCGCTCTTTTAGCGACTTTGAATGTTCCAAATCCCGTGATGGCGACTTCTTCACCTTTTGACAAGGTTTTTGTGATTGTGTCAAAAACGGCTTCAACAATCATGGCTCCTTGTTTTTTAACTTCTATTCCGGCGGCCTTCATAACCGCCTCTACGAGTCCAACTTTATTCATAATCTTAAAACGTAAAATTATGCTAACTCGACCTTTAGTATTGTAAAATCTATACTAATTCTCGTTTGTCTGTAGAAAAAAGTCAATAGCCCGCATATTACTTGGCATATTCCACTGCCTTCATTTCACGGATAACATTTACCTTGATTTCGCCGGGATATTTCAGCTCAGATTCTATCTTATTCGCTATTTCTCGCGCCAATTGAAGAGCTTTAAAGTCGTCTATTTTCTCGGGAATAACGAATATTCTTAATTCTCTTCCGGCTGAGATAGCATAAGCGTTTTTAACGCCCTCAAATCCAGTGGCGATTTTCTCAAGGTCGCCCAAGCGTTTAAGATAATTTTCCAAAGTGTCCCGGCGCGCTCCCGGCCTGCTTGCCGAAAGGGCGTCTGCCGCGGCAATAATATAAGCTTCCGGGCTGGCAAACGGGTATTCTTCATGATGCGCTTCCATTGCTCTGATTATTTCTTCATTAACGCCGTATTTCTGAAGAATTTTTCTGCCAAGATCAACATGGCTTCCTTGAACTTCATGGTCTATGGCTTTTCCGATATCGTGGAGCAACGCCGCCTTTTTAGCCACTTCAACATTTTGGCCGAGTTCCGAAGCTATCATTGCCGCCAAATAAGAAGTTTCAATTGAATGAGTCAAAACATTCTGGCCGTAGCTCAAACGGAAATGAAGCCTGCCCAAGAGCTGGATTATCTCTTTAGGCAAATCGTAAACGCCGGCTTCGTATGCCGCGCCTTCTCCATATTCAATTATTTTTTTGCTTATTTCCTGCTTGGCTTCTTCAACTTTTTCTTCTATTTTCGCCGGCTGGATTCTGCCGTCTTTGACAAGCTTTTGCAAAGCCATTCTGGCAATTTCCCTTCTTATCGGGTCAAAAGAAGAAATCACAATACTTTCCGGAGTTTCATCTATCACGAATTCCACCCCCGTGGCGCGCTCCAGGGCGCGGATGTTTCTTCCTTCTCTTCCAATTATCTTGCCTTTCAAATCTTCATCATTAAGAGTAAAAATTGACGTAGTCACGTCGCTCACATGCGAACGCGCGTAACGTTGCATGGCGGTCGTCATAATATCAAGGCTCTTTTTCTCAATTTCTTCCCGCCTTTCTTTATCCATTTTGGAAAGAGTTGAAACAAGCTCGCCCTGATGAAGCTCTTGGGCGTTTTTCAAAAGAAATTCTTTCGCCTGGCTGGCAGACATTCCGGAAACCTTTTCAAGTTCAGAAATAATTCTTTGCTTAAGCTCGTCTATTTCTCCTTTAGCGGTTTTTAATTTTTCTATATCCTGAAGAGATCTTTCTTCGCGCTGCCTTAAATCAGCGGATTGCGCGTCCAAATGCTCTTCTTTTTTCAAAAGCCTTTCTTCAAGCCTGCCTAACTGGATTTTACCTTCTTTTTCGGCTTTTTTTACTTCTTCAAGCGCGCCTGTGGCCTTTTCTTGGGCTTCAAGAATTATTTCATGGGCTTTTGCTTTGGAGTCTTCTATCTGCCGTTTTATTTTTTGCTCGGCGGAGTTAAGATTTCTAGAAGCTATTGCTTGACGGACAAAATAGCCGGTAATTGCCCCCATAATAATTAGACCGGCCCAAAAAAGCGGATTTTGATAAATCATAATTTAATCGCGAATAATCACGAAGTTGAACACGTTTTGTCCCGCTTCGCGGGATGTCCCGAAGGGACAAATTTTTAATTTTTATTTCCGTGGCCATATTCGTTTAAATTAGCGAACTTTTGTTTGCTATAAAATCATTATATCGTTATTATTAATATATTACAAGCGGACCGAAAATATTTCGGATTTATTCGTAGATTCGGATGGATTCGTAGTTTCGGATCGCATTTTATGATGTCAAAACAACCGATTATACTGGCGATTTTAGACGGATGGGGCGAAGGCGCTCCAAACGAAACCAATCCAATATACGTTGCCGAGCCGAAAAACTTTGATTATCTAAGGGCTAATTTCCCAAGCGGCTTGCTTCAGGCATCCGGCATCAGCGTCGGCCTTCCTTGGGGCGAAGAAGGCAACAGCGAAGTAGGGCACCTTAATTTGGGCGCCGGAAGAATTATTTACCAATATCTGCCAAAAATAGATATGGCGATACGCGACGGAAGTTTTTTTAAAAATCCAACGCTAAAAAACGCGTTTGAACACGCGAAAAAAAATAATTCCAGCGTTAATTTAATTGGATTAATGGGCGACGGCAATGTCCATTCTTCTTTTGAACACATTAAATCGCTTGTTGAATTCGCAGTAAAAGAAAATGTTTCCAAGATAAATCTCCATCTTTTCACCGATGGGCGCGACAGCGCGCCGACTTCATCGGTAAATTTGCTTGCCAGCCTGCCGAAAGAAGCGAATTTGGCGAGCATTAGCGGGCGGTTTTACGGCATGGACAGGGAAGGTTATTGGGACCGCACTCAAAAAGCTTACTCCGTAATTGCCGGCGAAGGGCCGATAAACGCGGATGTCGAAGCTTATATTAAAAATTCTTACGCGAACAAAAAAACCGACGAATACATTGAGCCGGCGCGGGTAAAAGAAGGATGCGAGGTTAAAGACAATGACGCGGTAATATTTTTCAACTTCCGCGAAGACAGAACCAAGCAAATAGCGTCCGTTTTCGCCGACAAGAATTTTCAAAAATTTCCGGCCAAAAAATTCAATAATCTTTTCGTGGCAATGATGACGCCTTATGATAAAAACATAAACGCGGCGGTTATATTTCCCAATGAACCGATTTCCAATTGCCTGGGCAAAATTTTGGCTGATAACGGCAAAAATCAATTAAGAATAGCCGAAACCCAAAAGTACCCTCACATCACTTATTTCTTTAACGGCCTTGAAGAAAAGCCTTTTTTGAACGAATATCGCGTCTTAATCCCCTCAAGGCCCGTAGCAAGGCAAGACACCCATCCTGAAATGATGGCGGCGGAAATAGCCAATCGCGCCGTTGAATCCATAATGGAAGACGCTTTTGATTTTGTTCTTATAAATTTCGCTAATTCAGACATTATCGCCCACACCGGAAATTACGACGCCTGCGTCAAAGCAGTAAGCGTGATAGACGAACAAATAGGAAAACTCATAAAAACTGTTTTAGAAACCGATGCGACTCTTATCATCACCTCCGACCATGGCAATATGGAAAAAGTTATAGATGAAAAAACGGGTAATATTGAAACAAAGCATAACGCCAGCCCTGTGCCGATTTATTTAGTCGGGAAAAAATATATGCGGCCCAGAACCAAAGAAGAAATTCTCCGGTCAAAAAAAGAAAACACCGGAATTTTGGCCGATGTCGCCCCGACTATTTTAGAATTAATGAAGCTCCCCCAGCCCAAAGAAATGACAGGCCAAAGCCTATTTAGATTCTTAGTGAATTAGATAATTGGATAATTAGATAATTTATTTTCAAAAACTAATTATCTAACTCCCTAATTCTCCAATTCTCAAAAGTCTGTTGTATTTCGCCATTCTTTCCGGCGCTGAAGGAGCGCCGGCTTTTATTCCAAAGGCTCCCGTTCCAGCCGCCAAATTCGCTATAAAATCATCCATTGTTTCTCCGCTGCGATGAGAAACAACAAATTGCCAGCCGTTTTCAGAAGCAAGTTTAATAACATTTATCGTTTCAGTCAGCGTGCCTATCTGGTTTGGTTTTATCAAAATCGCGTTGCCTGATTTCTTTTCTATCGCTCTTTTTAATCTTTCGGGATTAGTCGTCGTTAAATCATCGGCGATTATTAAAGTTTCCGGCTTGCTCTGAGTTAATTTTGTAAAATCGTCAAACGACTCTTCGAAAAATGGGTCTTCGATTGAAAAAATATTATATGCCTCGATTAATTTAATATAAAAATCTTTCAGTTCTTCCGCAGAATATTCTTTCTCGCCAATTAAATAATATCCGCGTTTACCAGCGTTTGATCCGCGTAAATCTGCGTTATGAAAGAACTGCGTCGCCGCTACATCCAATCCGATTTTTAAAGGATAATTGCTTTTTACAATCAAATCCGCCAAGATTTCAATCGCTTGTTCGTTGCTCTCAAAAGGACATGAAAATCCCGCCTCATCGCCAAGCATGACATTTTCTTTTCCGAATTTTTCCTCAAGAGTTTCGTTTAATTTTCTGTAAAATTCTTGGCCTAATCCCAAAGCAATGCCGAAATCTTGCGTTTTCGGGATTATCTGAAATTCTTGAAAATCAAGCTTGCTCTGCGGATTAGTGGCATGCGCTCCGCCGTTTATAACATTAAAAAATGGTCTCGGAAGTTGGCTAACTTGAGAATTAGATAATTGGCTAATTTGTCTAATATATTGAAATAATTCTTTATTTTCCGTTTTCGCTTTCAACCTTGCAAAAGCCAAGGATAAAACCAAAGTTAAATTTCCGCCAAGATTGCCTTTATTTTTGGAACCGTCTAGATAATTTAAAAAGTCGTCAAATTCTTGCTGGCTGTTAAATTCCCGGTTTAAAATACCGAGTTTTGTTTCGTTGAATTTTTTAACGGCAAGCTGCGGCTCTAAAACAAACGCCTCATGCGCTCCCCGGCTTTTTCCGCTTGGCGCCGAAGCAACAGCCGATAAATTATCGGCTTTTAACTCGGCCTCTAAAGTATCTTTACCGCGAGAGTCTTTTATTATTTTTAAATTAGCGTCAGAAATTTTCATTTTTACAATAAATAACCCTTATAAACATTGTAAATATCTATTGCTAGCCCCAAAATACCTACAATCAAAATAATTATTAAAATCCAATCCGACAATAATTTCTTAAATTTAAGCTGCCAAAACGAAACACAAATTAAAAACATAAAAATGAAAATTCCAAAAATATCAAAAAATTCAGGCCTTATAAAATCGTACATAGTTTATTGTCTTTGATTTCTGCTGTTCAAAATATAAATTCATTAATTAACTCTGTCTCTTCCTGTGCGCTCTAACGCGTTAGAGCGCCCTATCAAACCCGATAATTTAAGGATGCGTGCCTATAGCGTCAAAATATGGTTTCCAACGGCCCTTGCCATACGGCGGTAAAAATATTCTTTCTTTTTTCTTTTTCGGTTTAGACATGGCTGAATATTTCTTAGATTTTCTAATGGATTTTTCTAAACCTCTTTTAATAAAACTTATTGTATTATAATGCACATCCGCAATTTCCGCTATTTTTCGATAAGAATAGTTATTTTTCAATAAAAATAAAACTGCTAATCGTTTTTCTAAAAGATTTATTTCTTTTTGTGTTAAAGCTTTATCTAAAATTTTTATTAGCTGGCTTTCGTCTCTAGCGCCGACAATCTCTTTTAAAAAATCCTTCCAGATTTTATTTTTGAAAGTTCCGTCAAAATATTTTTTACTCGTAAAGCTCATTTTTATTTAAATAGTTAATGCCCTGAATTTAACCATTTATAGCCAAACTTCTTATTTCCTGTGCGCTCTAACGCGTTAGAGCGCACATGCTAAAACCTAAACAATGTATTAAATCAAAATAGCCTGCTTTTAGATTATTTTATTTTCAATCAAAAAGTCTTTTACGATTTCAAAAATCTTTTTGTGGCCGGCGGAATTAGGGTGGAGGCCATCATAAAAATCCTTATCGCTCAAACTGCCCGAAATATTGATAAATGAAGTATTTTCTTTTTTGCAAACTTTTTTAATAATTTCATTATATATTCTGACATTTTCTTTATCGTAGCATTTTCCCGTAGTGCTTCTTAACAGCGGAATAGTTGTCTTATCGTTTCCTTTTGAAATACCAATTAGTATTATTTTATCTGTGAGTTTTTTCGCTTTATTAATTAATTTCAATAAATTGCTTTCAAATTTTTTAACCGTAACTAAGGGATTATTTTTATTTCTCCTATAAGCAGAGTCATTTATCCCTACCGCAAAAATAATAACGTTCGGATGACGCGCTTCTATCTCTATGTCGAATCTTTTTAGTAATTCTTCCGTAGTATCCCTATCAATTCCCAAGTCATAAAGTTCAACCGGCGAATATTTTTTATTTCTTTTTTCTAAAAAATTTCTCAATAAATTAGCCCACGCCGTGCGAAATGGGAGACCCGCTCCCCAAACAATGCTATCTCCAAAAATAACAATTTTCATTTTATTTCCTTAATTTCTTTTCTTTCTCATAAACCCTTGAAGTTGTTTTTATAACCGTGTCCGGGTTCAAAGACATGCTTTCAATACCTTCTCCCACCAAAAATTCGGCGAATTCCGGATAATCCGAAGGCGCTTGTCCGCAAATGCCGATATATTTTTTGCGTTTCCGGCATTTCTGGATAACCTCGGAAATCAGCTTTTTAACCGATTCGTCTTTCTCATTTGCGATACCGCGGACTAATTCAGAGGCGTCACGGTCTATGCCAACCGTTAATTGCGTTAAATCATTTGAACCAATACTCATGCCGTCAAAAACATCTAAAAATTCATCCGCTAAAACAACATTTGAAGGAATTTCGCACATGACAAAAATCTTTAACAGGTTTAAGGTTGAAGGTTTAAGGTTTAAGGTTTTTTTAATTATATTTACTACTTTCTTCCCTTCTTCTACTGTCCGGCAAAAAGGCACCATCACCGCTACGTTATCAAGCTTCATTTCCTCGCGGACTTTTTTTATGGCTTCTAATTCTAAAACAAAAGCCGGAGCAAAATTTGGATGATAATAACGCGAAGCGCCGCGCCAGCCAATCATTGGATTTTCTTCTTGCGGTTCATAAATTTCCCCGCCAATTAAAGTGCGGTACTCGTTTGTTTTAAAATCGGAAAATCTCACAATCACCTGTTTGGGATAAAATGCCGCGCCGATTTTCGCGATTCCATAAGCAAGCTTATCAACATAAAACTGCTTTTTGTTTTTATAACCCGCTGTTTTTTTGTCTATGGCTTTTTTTATGGCCGCCGACATCTTGCCGTAATTTATCAGCGCGTTTGGATGAATGCCTATGTCACTGGCGATAATGAATTCTTCCCGCGCCAATCCCACGCCGTCATTCGGCAAAAATGATTTTTCAAAAGCCGTGTCCGAAGTGGCGATATTCATCATTATTTTTGTTTTCGGCTTCGGGAATTTTTTAACATCATTTTCTATCACCTTAAATTTCAGAGCGCCGTTATAAACTATGCCCTCGCTGGAAGTAGTATCCACAGTAATAGTCTGGCCCGTTTTTATCCTTCTCGTGGCGCTACCAGAGCCTACAACACAAGGAATGCCCAATTCCCGGGAAACTATAGCCGCATGGCTGGTTCTACCGCCCTTATCCGTCACAATTGCCGAAGCAATTTTCATAATCGGCTCCCAATCCGGGTCTGTCATATCGGTTACCAAAACCTCGCCCGCTTTAAATTGGCTTATTTGTTTGGCGTCTAAAATTATCCGCGCTTTGCCCGTAGCGATTTTATTTCCTACTGAAGCGCCCTTAACTAAAACTTGAGGCCTGGAGCTTGAAGCTTGAAGCTCATATTCTTTTATTTTTGAAAAATCTCTTCGGCTATGAACCGTTTCAGGCCTTGCCTGAACAATAAAAAGCTCTCCCGTTTTCCCGTCTTTCGCCCATTCCATGTCCATCGGCGTCCATTTTTTTCGCAAGGCCGTGTAATGTTTTTCTATCATCGTCCCCCATTTCGCCAATGTTAAAATTTCCGCCTCGCTTAAAACAAATTTTTCCCTTTCAGTCTTGCTCGTATCTACAACTTTAGTTTTTTTAATGCCTTGGCCCGCCGTAGAATAAACCATCTTGCGAGTTTTATCACCCAACCTTTTATCAATAATCGCGTTTGTTTTTTTGAAAATTAAGAATTCATCTGGGGTTACTTCTCCTTGCACAACCATTTCTCCCAGCCCCCAGGCTCCGCTTATCAAAACCACGTCTGGAAAGCCGGATTCCGTATCAAGCGTGAACATTATTCCCGAGCACCCAAGGTCGGAACGCACCATTTTTTGCACGCCCACCGAAAGCGCCATTTTTGTATAATCGAAACCCTTGTCCGATCTGTAAGAAATTGCCCTATCCGTAAATAATGAAGCAAAAGACTCTTTTACTGCCTGCAAAACCTCTTTGGCGCCCCTAATATTCAAGAAAGTTTCATATTGGCCCGCGAATGAAGCGTCTGGCGCGTCTTCCGTCGTACCGCTGGTGCGGACCGCCACATCCGAATTTTTGCCGTATTCTTTTTCCAGTTTTTGATAATTTAAAACTATTTCTTTTTCAAGCTCTTCCGGCAAATCAACGCTTTTTATCGTTTCCCTGATTAATTTTCCGCGCTTGGCTAAATCCGGAAGATTTTGCGTATTCAAACCGGCTAATGTTTGTTTTATAAAAGATTTTAAATTTTGCTTGCCGGATTTTAATTTCGCTTCTTCTAAAAAGAATCTGTAAGCGCTTGCCGTTACCGCGAAACCATCGGGCACATTTAAGCCTTTTGGCTTTAAATATCGAATCATTTCCCCAAGCGAACCATTCTTTCCCCCTACTTCCAAAACGTTTTTTATGCCAACCTCTTTATATTGTTTAATAAAATTTTTCATATTTTTAATATTAACATCAAATCCGACACATTAAAAGTTTTTTTGTCCGTGAAAATTAAATCCCCGGTCTTTTTGAAAAAATCCAAAGTATTGTGGCCTTTAAGATACTTTTCGCGGTCCAATTTTAATTTTCCCGCCTTATTAATGGTCAAAATGTCGCCGATAGCCCCGGCAGATTCCGTATTATCCCTGCCATCGCTGGCGAAAGAAACTATAACTAAGTTATGAGTTATAAGCTGTGAGTTGAGAGTTAAAGACCCGAGCACCGCTTCCATATTTCTTCCTCCTTTGCCCGGATTTTTGCCTAAAATAATAGTTGTTTCCCCTCCTGCCAAAACCGCTCTCGGTTCGTCTACTTTCCTATAGGAAAGTAGACGAATTAATGGCGTCAAGGCATTTTTCGCCTCGCCTTTTAAATTATAAGAGTAAATTTTTTGTTTAAATTCTAATTTTTTCGCTTTTTCCGCCATCGCCATTGTGGGCTCGCGATTGGATATAAATAAAATATTTTTTACTTTTTCAAAATACTTTTTGTTTTTCGGCGTCTCATTTAATATGTATTTTGTATTTTGTATTTTGTATTTTGCCAAAACTTTTTCCGCATCTTTTTTTGTTGTTTTATCATAAATTGTCGGGCCTGAAGCAACCATTGATAAACCCCAAAGGAGAGACTCCGTCTCCCTACGGGGCAGGTCCCCTTTAAAATCAAGAGGGACGTCTGCTGTTATTAAAGATATTATACTTGCGGGATAAGCGGTTTTTGCCAAACCCCCACCTTTTACTTCCGACAAGTGTTTTCTTATTGTATTAAGTTCTACTATGTTGGCTCCCGCGTTAGTCAGTTTGCCAAAAATATCCCGCGAGGCTTTTAATTCTTTTTCAGAAGCGCAAAGCAAGGCCGAACCTCCTCCGCAAATAAAAGAAATTATCAAATCGTCTTTTCCGGCATTTTTCGCCAGCTCAATTATCTTTTTGGTTATTTTTATATTTTGAGCCGATGGCAGTGGATGGGTGCCGGTTAAAATTTCTAATTTCGAATTTCTAATTTCTAATTTCGGTTTTTCAGTGTCTACGGCAATTCCCTTATTTAATTTACTGCCAAGAATTTTTGCTAGCGCCGCGCTTGCCAGAGCAGAGCCCTTGCCAATCCCAATAACAAAAACGTTTTTATAATTATTTAAATTAATGCTATGATGCATCATAGCATTAGAAATAAACAATTTATTGCCGTTTAATTTTATTTTATTTTTAACCGCTTTTTCTATATCTATTGCTTCATAGCCCGCCTCAACGATTTGAAGCGCTTTCTTCCGAAGCGGAGTCTTTGCCAAATTTTTAAAATTAGTGATTATCATAGTTAAATCTTTTTAACCCCCGCCCAAATAGCAAAATTTTCCATTTTTGTTTCGGTTTCGGCGTCAAACTTGTCAGTCCGGCTGAAATAAATATCTTTAGCGCAAATTTTTTCTTTAAATTCGCTTATATTCTTTTCTATCGCCGAACGCGCTTCCGCCGGAACTTCCAGCCATAAATTAATTTTGTCTTTCGGCAAAAGACCGGCTTCTTTCCTTAAATCTTGTATCGTCCTTGCCGCTTCCCTTAATAATCCTTCCGCTTTCAATTCCGGCGTAATTTTTATGTTCAACTCAATCTCTTGGGATATTTTAGCGTCAAAAACGACTTCTTTAACATTTATTTCGTCGGCTAAAATTTTTAATAATTCTTTTTTATTTCTTAATTCTGAATTCTTAATTCTTAATTCTGAAAGCGGCTGTCTCACCTTAATTCCTTCCTTACTCCTTAATTCCAAAGCCAGCGAAGCAATTTTTCTAATCTCGGCCATTGAATCCAATAAATCTTTGTCTATTAATTTTTTATCGGAAACCGGCCACTTTTCTAGGTGAACACTCGCTATTCTCTTGTTATCACTCGTCATTTTATATATCGCTTCCGCCACAAACGGCGCAAACGGCGCAAGAATTTTTGAAAATTCCGCCAAAACATATTTCGTCGTTTCTATTGCGGCAATTTTGTCTTTACTTTCCGATTTAAACCTTTCGCGCGAACGCCTGATATGCCAAGTTGAAAGGTCGTCAATAAAACCGCCTAACGGCCTAACCGCTTTATCAAGTTCGTAATTTTCAAGCGAATTTAAAACTTCCTGTTTTAATTGTTCCAGCCTGGCAATAATCCACTTATCCAGAATATTAGTATTTTGTATTTTGTATTTTGTATTTTGTATTTTGTATCTAGCATATAACTCATAAAACTTATAAGTATTCC
>JAKAFV010000069.1 GCA_021817915.1 bacterium
TTGGCCGCCTCTTTAACATCGCCTATTTTTTTCCTTAAAGAAGCCTGGATATTTTCTTCTATTATTTCTTTAAAATCTTCCGTTAAGTGCCTGCCATAAAAAGCAAAACCTCTGTTTAAATCATCGGAAGTCGCCAAAAAGGGTCTTATCTTAGCCTTAAGATTTTTTTCAAGAAATTCTATTGTCGCCAAGTCCGATGGGTCTTCCATCGCGACATCAAAAGTCCCATCACTTTCTTCTTTAAAAATAAGCGCCCTTTTTTGCCTCGCGAGGTCTTCGGACAATTTTCTTAAAGTTTTTTCTTCAATCGCTTGCCCGCCCAAATTAACCAGCCCTACCCCGACATATTTAGCTATTAAAGTGTAAAAATAATCCGGCTTAATTATCCCCTGAGAAACCAAAACATCCGCCATATTTTGGCCCATTCTTTTAGACTCAACCGCCAATTTATCAAAATTTTCGGCGGTTATCAAATCTTCTTTTATTAAAATCTCTTTAAGTTTTTGATTAGGGATTTGAAGCATTATTCTTTAATTTTCAATTTCCAATGGCCAATTATCAATGAATTTTCAATTAGTTAATTTTTAAACGTTTGAAAATTGATAAATTAGTTTATTGATTGGAAATTGTAAATTGATAATTGTAAATTTATATCTTAAGCAGATTCCACCATGGCAAAGTTTTCAGCCAATTCATTAATATTATAACAAAAAGAGCCGTTGGAATCCACAGCCAATAAAGGGATATACGCGAAGACAAGCATTGAGTATTTAGTATTGAGTATTTAACGGCGAAAAATAATTGAACCAGAACATAAATAATAAGCAACAAAATTGCATAAAACAGCCATCCTGGATGGCTTGTTAAAAAAATTGCCGAGGCGCCGAGATAGATTTCTTCGGCATAGAAAAAATGTTCTTCGCATTTTTTGTTTAAAATCTTCGCGGAAAACAAAAATGCCAGGGCTACGGCGAGTGAAATAAGATAGGGCGCGAAAAATCTGGTAAAAATATAAAAAATAAAATAGTTGGCGCTTTGATAGGGCGGCAGAAGATTTTTGGACAATTCGTTCCCCTGCCAAACCCAATACTGCTGGAAACTTTGAAAAATAATGAAAGAAAAAGTTATGGCGATAGAAAATATAAAACTATATTTAAATAATTTTTGTTTATTGCCTTCAAACCAAACGGAGCGCCCCGGCCAAGGCAGGGACGCTCCCAGAAAAATAATTAAAATTGTTGAAATCAGTAATAAAGACACTTTGCCAAAATTACAAAGCAAGATTCGTGCCTATTTCATAGAGTGAAGAGTTATTTCCGCCATCCGTAGTCATTGGGCCGCCAGCCGCGGTATATTTAGTACTTTCTAATTTGCCGGTTATTTTATAGAGTAAATTAGTAGCATCGCCTTTCCATGCATATTGGTATGTGGCGGTATTTGTCGGATCTACTGGAAGCGAAGACAAAGGAGAACCTCCTGTTGTGCTTGCGAAAACTATTGGTACCCATCCCGACGCGGTAGCAGCTGTCGAAGAAACCTGCGTGCAAGCCGCGGCGGAAAAACCTTCGCAGGTTGTTGAAGCCATGCCGTTAGGGCCGGCGCCAATCGCCGGGGTTGTAGCTGTCGCCAGATAAAGCGCGATAGCGCTTTTAACGCTATTCAAATCAGAAATTCTTTGAGAATCCCTAGCCTGAGCCATAAGTTGGGCAGGATTCAAAGTCAAAACAACCACAGCGGCTAAAATAGCTAAAATAGCGATAACAATAACAAGCTCAATTAATGTAAAACCTTTTTTCATAAAAAATATAAATAGTTTGGCATCCGACCTTTTACTATATTATTATAATTTAAATCAGCTCAAAAACAATGGCAAAATGTTAATAACTCCGAAGCGCTTCCCGAAAAAACTATATGCTAAGCCCTGGATAAGTCCCAATTTCGTAATAACAAGTGCTTTCTATATAGGTTGAACAAGTATTTTTGTCTCCGCCGTCGGTTTTCATCATATCCCTATATTTTTGGCTTTCTAACCGCGCATCAACTTCAAAAGTATGGTTAGTATCTTCTCCCTTATAAGCATAAAAATAATTTCCTGAATTAGTGGGGTCGCTCGGCAAGCTAGGCAAAGGAGAACCCCCTGCTGTTTTTCTTAAATCAACCGGCACCCATCCATTGCTGTCTACTGCCGTTGAAGTAGTTATTGTTTCAACCCCAAACGGCCCGCCAACATTGCACCCCGTAGCAGTACAATACGGCCCTGTTCCTATAGTTGGGGTTGAAGTCGTTGTTGAAATATATAAGGCAACGGCGATTTTAACACTGCTCAAATCGGAAATTCTTTGCGAATCTCTGGCCTGAGCCATAAGCTGGGCCGGGTTTAAAACCAAAACTACAATTGAAGCCAAAACGGCTAAAATTGCTATAACTATAACAAGTTCTATAAGGGTAAAGCCTTTCTTCATTGATTAAATTATAACACTATTGAAAAACTCGTCTATGCCGTTCTATGTGGATAACTTTCATTTCGCTAAAAAACCGCCCATTGGGCGGTTTTTTAAATCGAAAATATCTAAACTAAATTTTCTTTATCAAGAAACACCTTTATTTTCTCAACCAGTTCATCTATTGATGTTCTCGCTTTTATAAAATATTCTATTGCGCCCAAATCTTGTCCCCTGGCGACGTCTTCGGGCTGGCCTAAATTTGAAATAATAATTATCGATACTACTGATTTTATTCCATTCCTCAGATGTTAGATCTCTTCCTTCCCACCCAATTCTACGTCCTAGAATTTCACCGGTATAAGAATTAAAATCTGCTACTACCCCATCCATATCTAAATTTATATATCTTTTCACATTCTACCCTTAAACTTCACGAGCGAATCTGTTCTTATTAAATTTTTTCTATTAGGAGAT
>JAKAFV010000004.1 GCA_021817915.1 bacterium
TTCACGCCTTGGCAAAATTTCGACCGAAACAACTTTTGCCGGAGACAAAGAAGCCGCGATAAATTTATCGGGCGCCTCGGACCATCCGATTATATCTATTTTTTCATTTCCCAATTCATTTGTAACTGCCATAACGCGGGTGCCGCGCTGGCCCACCAAAGAGCCTATCGGGTCAACGCCCTCGGCTTTAGAACCGGCGGCGATTTTTGTACGGCTTCCCGCCTCACGGGCAACCGCTTTAATTTCAACCAGCTCATCGTGTATTTCCGGAACTTCCATTTCAAAAAGTTTTGAAACAAATTTCGGATGGCTCCGCGAAAGAATCAAACCCGGAATTCTTGTTTCATCTTGAACCGCTAATAAATAAAATCTCAGCCTTTCGCCGATTCTATAATGTTCTCCCGGAATGGATTCCGTGTAAAACATAATTCCGCTTGCCCTGCCCAAATCAACATAAACATTTCCACGTTCAACTCTTTGAACTGTTCCGCTGACTATCTCGCCTTCTTTTCCAATATATTCTTTCTTTACCGAATCCCTTTCAATTTCCCTGATTTTTTGCAAAATAACCTGTTTGGCTGCTTGCGAAGCGATTCTTCCGAAGTCCGATTCGTCTTCTAATGTAAATTCAAGCTCGTCGCCAACCGCAACGCCTTTTTTTATTTCTTTCGCTTCTTTCAGCCAAATGTGGCGGTCGGGATTATAAACAGGCAAAAGTTCTTCATCGGATTCAACTCTTTCTTTTTCAACTTCGCCTTCTTCAAGCTCTTCTTTTATACGGACAGTGCTTTCATCAACAACAAGCTTAACCTGCGAAAATTTCATATCGCCGGTTTTAGGATTTAATTTGCATTTAATAAGCTCGCCTTTTTTGCGGTATTCTTTTCTATAAGCCGCGGCAAGAGCCGCTTCAATAGCGCCGAAAATCGCTCCGGCGTCTATTCCTTTTTCCTGGGCAATCGTCTCAATCGCCCTATTCAAAGCTTTAAGATCTAACATAAATTTAATCCGAAAATATAAAATCCGAATAGTCCGAAATTATCCGAAAACTACCGAAAACGTTTTTCGGATTCTTTCGTAAGTTCGGATACGTCTTTCGGATATCTTTAATGATAGATAAAAGAATAAAAAGTGTCAAATTATAAAAACCCGCCAACCGCGATGTTAAGTGCGGCTGGCGGTAATACAAATATCTTCTTGCAAATATTTTCTATCGTTGTTAATCAAGGGTGTTTATCCTTTCCGCCAAATCACCGAGACGCTCATGGCAATTCGCTGTTAAGTTTATCAGATCGATGATGTGGCAGGCTTTCTGTCCGGTAATCTCCTCGTCTGTCAGCTCATCCGCTTCCTTAATTGCCTCATACAGATTGGCTATCGCCCTTTCAAGATTAGAGACTACCAGGTCGGGATGAGTCGCCTGTTTCTTCCCCCGTTCGCTTGATCTTGGCGCCACCTCTATTTTTTTGGCAATGCCTTTCATCACTCGAGGAATATCGCGCGGACTTAATTTCCTTCCGTTTCTCTTCTGCTGAAGAAAACGCTCGTAAAGACTGCTCAAATTTTCCTGTTTGTCAGGCGGAAACGAAGCCAAATTCAAAGCCACTGCCTTATCTATCTCTCCCTTCATGAGCTTATCCCTGAGATTCGCGCAAAGATTTAGATATTTCAACAAATTACTTGCGTAACCCTGGGACATTCCAAGTTCTTCGGCCGATCTTGCTTGGCCCCAACCGAATCGCCTTTTGAATTCGACTATCACCCCGGCTTCCTCTATCGGATTAAGAGATTCTCTGTCGCAGTTGGCTTTCGCACTACTAAGATAAATCTCATTATCCGTCATCGGAGACCTCAAAAGACAAGTAATGGTTTTAAGACCTGCTATTTCCGCCGATCTCCATCTTCTCTCACCGTCAATCAACAGCAAAAAAAATGTGCCGTCGGGATCTTTTCTAATGACAACTTTAATCGGATCCTCGACGCCGCGTTTCTTGATGGACCCCGCCGTGCCATTTAGCCTCTGCTCGTTGAATATTTTTCTTGGCTGCTCGGGATTCGGACGAACCAATGGCCGTTCAACTTCATAAGTTCTGCCAATTTCCATCAGCTGTATCTCTTCGCTTGTCGTTATGCATTCTGTTCCGACTTTTTTCTCTTTTAACGCAACAACCGCACTGTGATTCATAATCCACCTCCTCCTTGTATTCAAAACAGCGATTTATTATATCTTTTCCTTATAAAGTTATATTAGAGCTAAAAAAAGTATCTAATACTTCAGTTATCCTGTCAAATAAAACAGGGCGTCCGGAAAATCAATCCCGAACGCCCCTTGTCGTGGTTGGCGCGAAACGCGCCTAAAACTCCGTTACTTCTTCAATGTGATGGAAGTGAAAACCCTCGGGCGCCGCGTCGTAAGCCAAATTCTCAATATAAGGACGGCCAAAACCCCAGGGAAATTTTACCACCGCCGTTGCCCATTCCGGCAATCTTGCCGAGAAACGCGCAGCAAAAGGATTTGGCTCTTTATCAGCTCTTTCGGCTCCTTCAGGATTTTGATGGTACCACGCCCTCCATGTTTTCATTTTCTTTTCTTTAGTCTCACCAGCCACAATACCACCTCCTCTCCCTTTTTCATTTGGTAATATGCCCCATATAATTAATTATCACAATGTCATAAAATCCTTATTCTGTCAACAAAAATTTGCGCTAACACAGTCCGTCAATTATAATTGAACTATTATGAAATTCGTCCATCTTCATACTCACAGCCATTACTCCTTATTAGACGGTTTGGCAAAAATAGACGACATCATAGACCGCGCTAAAGAATTGGGCATGAAGGCCGTCGCCCTTACCGACCATGGAAATCTTTACGGCGCGATTGAATTTTATAAAAAGGCCGTCAAAGCCGAAATCAAGCCCATTTTAGGAGTTGAAACATACGTTGCTCCGCGAACGCGATTTGAAAAAGAAAGCAAAATAGACGACCAATATTCTCATTTAATTTTGCTTTGTGAAAACAACACCGGCTGGAAAAATTTAATCCAGCTTGTCACCAAGTCTTATCTTGAAGGATTTTATTACAAGCCCCGCGTAGATAAAGAAATTTTAAAACAGCATCACGAAGGGCTTATCGCGCTTTCCGCCTGCGTTGCCGGAGGAATTTCACAGCTTATTTTAAACCGGAGCATGGAAGAAGCCGAAAAAGAGGTGCGCGAATACCAGGAAATTTTCGGTAAAGAAAACTTCTTTCTTGAAATCGGCTACCACCCGAATTTTGCCGATGCCGAGCGCGCCAACATCGGTTTAAAAAAACTTTCCGAAATTACCGGCGCTCCGCTTGTCGCGACTCAAGACATTCACTACATGAAATCCGAAGACGCCGAATACCACGACATTCTTTTAGCGGTGCAAACCGGCAATAAAACTTCAGACGACGACCGTCTTACGTTAAAAGCCGATGATTTTTCCATGCGCTCGCAAGAAGATATGATGGAAATTTTTAAAGATACTCCCGAAGCCATTGAAAACACGGTAAAAATCGCCGAAAGATGCGAAGTCAACATCATATTAAATAAAATTCTCCTTCCCACGTTCCAATTGCCCGAAAGCGAAAATTCATCCATTGAATATCTGAAAAAACTGGCCAATGAAAGGCTGCCCAGCCGGTTTGAAATTGCCGACGCGAAAATTACCGAACGTTTAGACTATGAACTCGGCGTTATTGAAAAAACGGGTTTTGCCGATTACTTTTTAATCGTTCAAGACTTTGTAAATTGGGCTAAAGAAAGGGGCATTGTTGTGGGTCCGGGCAGAGGCTCGGCTGCCGGCAGCTTGGTTTCATACGTTTTAGGAATTACCGACTTAAATCCGCTGAAATACGACTTGCTTTTTGAAAGGTTTTTAAATCCCGACAGAATTTCAATGCCGGATATTGATATGGATTTTACGGACGTCCGCCGGGACGAAGTTTTCGGCTATATCCGCGAAAAATACGGCGAAGACAAAGTCGCCCAAATTATCACTTTTGGAACAATGGCTGCCCGCGCCGCCATCCGCGACGCCGGGCGCGCCCTAGGAATGCCTTATTCCCTTTGCGACCAAATTTCAAAAATGATTCCGTTTAACCCCACCCAAGGAATGAAGTCAGGCTGGCTTGATAAAACTCTGCAAAAAGTCGCCGAGTTTAAAGAAATTTACGAAACAAATCCCGATGCCAAAAAAATCATAGACGCGGCAAGGCATCTGGAAGGCGTTGCCCGGCACGCCTCGGTTCATGCCTGCGGAATAGTTATCAGCAAAGACACGCTTACCGATTTTGTTCCGCTCCAGCGCGCGCCTCAAGATTCAAACATCATCATCACCCAATTTGAAATGCACAGCATTGAAGATTTAGGCTTGTTAAAAATGGATTTGCTCGGACTTAAAAATCTCACCATTATTGAATAAAGCATCAGACTCATTAGAGAAATCAGCGGAGACAATGTTGATATTTCCAATTTACCGCTGGACGACAAAAAAGTTTTCAAGCTTCTCCAGGAGGGCGACACTACCGGAGTTTTTCAATTGGAATCTTCGGGGATGCGCCGTTATCTTAAAGACCTTAAGCCCAACGAATTTGAAGACATCATCGCCATGGTGGCGCTTTATCGTCCGGGCCCGATAGAGCTTATCCCTTCTTTTGTAAATCGAAAGCACGGCAAAGAAAAAGTTACTTATCTTCATCCCAAGCTTGAACCGATTTTGGAAAGCACTTACGGCATAGGAATATACCAGGAGCAAATGATGAAGATAGCGCAAGAAATCGGCGGTTTCACGCTCGCCGAAGCCGACACCCTGCGCAAGGCCATCGGCAAGAAAATAAAATCATTGCTCGACGCCCAGAAAGAAAAATTCATAGAAGGCGGCGTTAAAAACGGCATAGACAAAAAAATCGCCGAAGAAGTTTGGGGCCTTTTCCCGCCGTTCGCGCGCTACGGCTTCAACAAATCTCACGCCGCCTGCTATGCCTTAATCGCCTACCGCACCGCTTACTTAAAAACTTATTGGCCGATTGAATTTATGACCGCCCTTTTAAACTCTGATTCCGGAGATACTGATAGAATCGCTTTCCTAATGTCCGAAGCGCAGAAAAAAGAAATTAAAATTCTTCCGCCGGATGTTAACAGTAGTTTTGCCAATTTCGCCCCTGAAGAAAAAAACATCCGCTTCGGACTTTTGGCGATTAAAAATGTGGGCGCGGCAATCGTGGAAGCGATTATTGAAGAACGCCAGCGCGGCGGCCCGTACCAAAACATGACCGATTTTCTCACCCGCGTCAGGCATAAGGACTTAAACAAAAAATCGCTGGATAGCATGATTAAAGTAGGCGTATTTGATTCTTTCGGAATGGACCGGGGCGTTTTGCTGGCGAACCTTGATAACATTCTCGCTTTCTGCCAGAATATTAAAAAGTCCCAAAATTCCTCGCAAACCGGGCTTTTTGGAAATAATTATCATAGCGTGGCGCTTTTTGAAAAAAACAAAGAAGGCCAAATCGCTTTGCCTAAAGACAAGCTCGCGTGGGAAAGAGAACTTCTCGGACTTTATGTTTCAGGGCACCCGTTAAGCGCCTACCTTGAAAAACTTAAAAAATTCAACCCCACGCCGATTAAAAAAATATTGGCGGAAAAGGAAGGCTCAAACGGCGATACCACCCAGATTACCGGAGTTATTTCAAACATCCACCGGATTGTCAGCAAGCTCGGCCAGCAAATCTTGTTCGTCATGGTTGAAGATTTAAGCGGTTCAATTGAAATAATAGTATTCTCGGACACCTTGGCGAAAAATCCGGCCATCTGGCGGGATAACAATATAATTGTCGCCAACGGAAAAGTTTCATGGCGCAACGGCGAGCCCAAATTCATCTGCCAACAAGCGATAGAGCTATAAACTAGATAATTGGTTAATTAGATAATTGGATAATTAGAAAAATGATTGAGAAATCTAAAAATAAAATAGAAAGCATTAGACATTCACTTTCGCATTTATTAGCGATGGCGGTCTTGGAAAAATTTCCCGAAGCCAAACTTGGAATAGGGCCAACTATTAAAAACGGTTTTTATTACGATTTTGCTTTGCCCGCCGGAGCTTTAGCGGAGGCGGGACTTAGCGATTTGGAGAAAAAAATCCGCGAATTTATAAAACAAGATTTGGAATTTAAAAAAGAATCTGCCACTTTCGCCGAAGCAAAAAAGCTTTTTAAAGACCAGCCGTATAAATTAGAACTCGCTAAAGAATTAAACAAAAACAAAGAAAAAATTTCCATTTACAAAACTTCCCCGTCTAAACCAATTAACAAATTAACTAATCTCCAATTCACTGATTTGTGCGCCGGTCCGCACATTAAATCAACTAAAGAAATAAATCCGGACGCTTTCAGACTTACAAAGCTCGCGGGCGCTTATTGGCGTGGCGACGAAAAAAACAAAATGCTCACCCGCATTTACGGCGTGGCGTTTGAAACGGAAAAAGAGCTCAAAGATTATCTTGAAATGCTTGAAGTCGCCGAAAAATGCGACCATCGGGTTTTAGGTGAAAAACTTGATTTGTTTATGGTTGATGAAGAAGTCGGCAAAGGGCTTCCGCTGTGGCTTCCAAACGGCTATTTTGTCCGCAGAAAACTTGAAAACTTTATGCATGAGCTTGAAGAGAAAAACGGCTACAAGCACGTGCTCACCCCTATTTTAGCCAAAGAAGATTTATATAAAAAATCCGGCCACTTGGCGCATTATAAAGACGACATGTACGCCCCAATTGAAATTGAGAATGAAAAATATTACTTAAAACCGATGAATTGCCCGCACCACCATTCAATCTACAAAAGGAGCAAACGGAGCTACCGCGAACTCCCCTTGCGCCTTGCCGAGTTCGGGCACGTGCATCGCTTTGAACGCTCGGGCGTGCTTTCCGGGCTTCTCCGCGTCCGCGGATTTACCCAAAACGATTCGCACATCTACACAGACGAAGCCAGTCTTGAAAACGAAATTATCAACGTTATCAAATTAACCCGGGAAGTTTATGAAACTTTTGGAATAAAAGATTACTGGTTCCGCTTGTCCTTGCCCGATTTTAAAAATAAAGAAAAATACGGCGACATTAAAAACAAAGAAATGTGGGAGCAAGGCTCGGCGATTCTTAAAAAAGCCCTTAAAGATTCAGGCCACGAATTTGTTGAAGCTGTCGGCGAAGCCACTTTCTACGGCCCGAAAATAGACGTCCAAACTAAAAATATTTACGGCAAAGAAGACACGCTTTCAACCGCGCAAGTTGATTATTATTCCGCTTCCAGGTTCAATCTTTATTACGCCGACAAAGACAATACCGAAAAACCCATAATAATTGTCCATCGCGCCATAATGGGTTCTTTTGACAGATTCATGGCTTTCCTAATAGAGAAAACTTGCGGAAATTTTCCTTTGTGGCTCTCTCCTATTCAAGCCGTAATTCTGCCCATCAGCGAAAAGCAAAATGCTTACGCCGAAAAAATTCTCGGCGAATTAAAAGAGGAAAATATCAGAGTTGAAATTCCGGACGCAAGCGAAACTCTGGGCAAAAGAATCCGCGAAGCCGAGCTCAAAAAAATCCCCTATATTCTGGTTGTCGGCGATAAAGAAATTGAAGCAAAATCAATTGCGGTCCGCCAACGCGGTAAGGGAGACTTAGGACTGATGAAAACTGAAAAACTTATAGAGAAGCTTAAAAAAGAAATCTCCGAAAAAACTATTTAATTTTCTTAAATATTCTCTTATCTAAAATCCAAATTCCCCCCGATATGTGCTCTAACGCGTTAGAGCACATATTTTTATTCTCTTTAAATAATTTACTCAAAAAAATAAGCCCTTTGAATAGGCTTTTAAAAATAAAGGATGGTGGAGCATCCCTTTGAACGAATGCTCCACCAAACTCTGGAACCGTTTCGGCCGATGATCTCTAGACCCTGAGAAGGATCGTCGTTGCCGTCATCGCCGTGTGCGCCGCCGTCAGGTTGGCCTTCGTGGATGCTGTCGCCGCCTGAGCTGCCGTCTTCTTCAGGTTGTCACTCACCAGAACCAATGCCGCTTGAATATAAAACCCCTTTTCCATAAAGCACCTCCTGATTCCCGGTAAATGGCCGAATCCTGTCGGCCGACCAAACCAGCTGGCACCAATTGCCGAGCTGGAAAAAACCCATAGAGATTGAAACGATCTAATTTCAGATTACCAAAACTTCAAACTTATTACAATATTTAAATGTGAATAACTTACTCCGCAAATTGTTCTCAAAAACACGCTATCAAATTTCCCACCGTGAAATTTGCGCTCGCTCTCGGCCTCGCTCTCTCACTTGTTAGCTCGAACCATGGCCGCTCGGCCTGCGAGACGGTTTTCTCAAACAATTTTCTCCGTTTTAGAAAAACTGCTTATCTAACAAAAAAACTCCGCTAAGCGAAGTAAAAATTGGAGTGGAGGCATTCCATCAAAGACGAAATGCCTCCGTGGGTAAGGGGGTCCGCGATGTTCATCGCCAGAGATATCAGCTGCCGCAGCCGATATGCGTCGCACTGTTAAGCGCGCCTGGCCAGAATTCCCGTGTTTATGAAAAACCGACGGTTTCCGCGAAAACAAACATCTGCTCAATTGTCAAAATCCTCCTTTCCTAAATTATGCTAGTCAAACGACCAGCGTTGCTAACTAAATATTCTGTTCTAAACGAACTGATATTATTATAAACCAAATCCCGGCTAATTTCAATATCCTAAAAAGTGTATAATATAATAACAATGGCTAATAACCAGTCAAAATCAAAAATTATCGTTATTTTAGGCCCCACAGCCTCGGGAAAATCAGACTTGGCGGTAAAAATAGCCCGAAAATTCAACGGGGAAATTATTTCCGCCGATTCCCGACAGATTTATCGCGGCATGGATATCGGAACAGGCAAGGTGCCAAAAGATAAAAAAACTCCTAAATCTTACATCTTAAATCTTAAACCTTATTTCTATAAAAGTGTCCCCCACCACCTCTTAGACGCCGCTTCCCCAAAATCAACTTTCACCGTTTCTCAATACCAAAAACTTGCGGGAAAAGCCATCAGGGAAATTTTGAAAAAAAATAAAGTCCCGATAATCTGCGGCGGTACGGGTTTTTACATAGACGCGCTTATTTACGACTATAAACTACCCGAAGTTCCGCCCAACCCAAAATTAAGAAGAGAACTTGAAAAAAAATCGGCTAATGAACTTTTCAAACAGCTCAAAAAGCTTGACCCCGCCAGGGCAAAAAACATAGACCAATTTAACAAGCGCAGATTAATAAGAGCGCTAGAAATCGTCCTAACCACTAAAAAGCCCGTCCCAATTTTGTCTGCTTCCCTACAGGGAAGCAAAAAAGAATACGATGTTTTATTTATTGGCATTAAAAAACCGCAAGAAGAATTAAAAAAATTAATTTCCAAACGGCTGGAAAAACGTCTTAAACAAGGCATGCTTAAAGAAGTAAAAAATCTCCACAGGCAAGGCGTTTCGTGGAAAAAACTGGAGAGTTTCGGTTTGGAATACCGCTGGCTCGCCAGATATTTACAAAACAAAATTAGTTATGCTGAAATGATTCCCCTTCTCCAAAAAGACATAGAGCACTATGCCAAGCGCCAAATGACGTGGTTCAAACGAAATAAAAATATTAATTGGATTGAAAACTACAAACAAGCGGAAAAATTAACCGATAATTTCTTTTAAGATTTTTTTAAGCGCTTCAGGATTCCCCTTGCCCTTAAGCTTCGCCATTGCCTGGCCGATTAAGAATTGCAAAGCCGTTTCTTTGCCTTTTTTATAATTTTCCACAGCTTCGGAGTTTTCTTTAATAATTTCTTCAAGCGCGGGCTTTAATTCGTCGTTGCCCGAAATCTGCCTTAATCCGCCTTTTTCAATGATTTTATTCGGGTCCAAACCGGTTAAAGACATCTCTTTTAGAATATCTTTTGCCATACGGCTGGATAAATCGCCTTTCGCGATTAAAATAATCAAATCGGCAAAATTTTCAGGCGTAATTTTCAATTCATTAAATGCTATTTTTTGCTCAATCATCAAACCCCTTAAATCGCTGGTTAAATAATTAAAGAATAATTTTATATTTTTTCCTCCGTCTTCGGCCTCGGATTCCGAAACCGATTCCTCAAAAAATTTCGCCATTTCGCGGTCTTCAATTAAAGCTTCGGCCTGGACTTCCGAAAGCCCGTATTCCCGCGTAAATCTTTTTCTTTTCTCCACAGGCAATTCAGGGATTTCCATTTTTAAAGCTTCCAAGTCGAATTCTTTTAAATCCATCGGCGGTAAATCCGGCTCAGGGAAATATCTATAATCATGAGACTCTTCTTTCAAACGCTGGGAAACAGTACGCTTTTTTACTTCGTCCCAGCCCCGCGTTTCCTGGACTATTTTCTCGCCTTTTTCTAAAAGCTCCGACTGCCTTTCAATTTCGTATTTAACCGCGTCGCCCACCACCCTGAAAGAATTAAGGTTTTTAATTTCAACCTTAGTTCCCCTTTCGCCGTTTTTAGCAATAGATATATTTACCTCAACCCGCATTTGACCTTTTTCCATATCTGCGTTTGAAATTTCCAAGTGCCGTAAAATAAGCTGGAGCTCTTTGGCAAATTTGACCGCCTCTTCCCCGCTTTTGATGTCAGGTTCCGTGACAAGCTCCATTAAGGGCACGCTGGCGCGGTTAAAATCAACCAATGAATAATCATTATCCGTCGAGTGCGCCAATCGCGCCGTATCTTCTTCTAAATGAACCCTAGTAATCCGCACGCCATTTAACTCCCCGCCCATAACAAGCGGTTTATCAAACTGCGAAATCTGATAACCCTTTGGCAAATCTGGATAAAAGTAATTTTTGCGGTCAAATTTTGACGTCTCGGGAAGCTTGCCGTTTAAAGCCATTCCAAGTTTTAAAACCGCTTCAACCGCTTTTTTGTTGATTGTCGGGAGCGCGCCCGGGTGCCCCATGCAAACAGGGCAAATATTAACGTTTGGATGCTTTTCTTCGGGGTCGTTTAAACACCCGCAAAACATTTTTGTTTTGGTTTTTAATTCTGTGTGTATTTCTAGACCTA
Source organism: bacterium (assembly GCA_021817915.1). Taxonomy (GTDB): domain Bacteria; phylum Patescibacteriota; class Minisyncoccia; order UBA6257; family UBA9933; genus QYPD01. Next base: position 11,135 of record JAKAFV010000004.1, read on the forward strand.
TTGTTGGTTTATACATCAATTTTATAGTAGCAAAAAGGGGCGACAGATGCCACCCCTTTCAACAAAATCCAACCGCAAACAAAAAAGCAAGGATAAGAAATCCTTGCTTTTTTAAACCAATTTCCCAATTCTCAAATTATCTAATTAACTACGTCTATTCCCATTGAACGCGCCGTTCCTTCAATAATTTTCATTGCCGCTTCAACATCATTCGCATTCAAGTCTGCCATTTTCTTCTCGGCGATTTCGCGCACTTGAGCCCTGGTTACCGAACCGACTTTTTTCTTCAACGGGTCTGCCGCTCCTTTTTCTACCCCTGCTGCCTTGCGGAGCAAATCCGAAGCTGGCGGAGTTTTAAGTTTAAAGTCAAAACTTCTGTCTTCGTAAATGGTAATTTCCGCCGGAATAATCGCGCCAGCCATATCTTTCGTCGCCTCGTTAAACTGTTGGCAAAACTGACCGATGTTTATGCCTTGCGGTCCCAAAGCCGTCCCGATGGGCGGAGCCGGAGTCGCGGCGCCAGCCGCAATTTGTATTATTAATGTTTTTTTAATTGGTTTAGCCATTTGCGTTAATTTTCAATTCTCAATTTACAATTATCAAATAATTGATAATTAAACAATTTTAAAATTTATTGAAAATTGGTTATTGAAAATTGATAATTTGTTTAAAGTTTCTGCGCTTGTAATGAATCAAGCTCAACTGCCGTTTCTCTGCCGAAAATCGCCAGCATTACTTTTAACCGCCCCCTTTCTTCATCAACGGCCGATATTTTTCCTTCGTAATCTTTGAACGGCCCGTCTATTATTTTAACAACATCTCCGACGCTAAATTCAAGCTTAAATTTAGTTTCATCTTCGCCTTTCATTCTGCCCATCAATGATTCTATTTCATCCTTGGAAAGCGGAGTCGGCTCGGTTGAATCGGCGCCCACAAATCCCGTTACCCGGGGCGTATTGCGCACCACATACCACGAATCCTCGCTCATCAACATATCCACTAAAACATAGCCTGGATATATTTTTTCTTC
>JAKAFV010000070.1 GCA_021817915.1 bacterium
GCTAAACGCGCAGGAAAGTATGGCAATAATGATCGTAGTGATTGAATTCATATTTCTCCTAATTTTTTGTTGGCCAAGACATAATAGATATTATTTCTTCAGGACATCGAGAAAATACCGACTAAATTCTGCATTCAACCTTCTCACCCATTCAACAGTCGTTTGTTCTTTGAAAAAATTCTCGAAACGAACATCGTGATATTGTTTCTTTTTTGGATAATGAAAAGTGGCATTTCGGTAGTGTTTCAATAAGTTAGTGTTGGGCGACTTTAATAATTCATCGATAACGGCGTCGCTCAATTTCAGTGCCCCCCATCCTTCTGCAACCACATATAGCAACCCGTACCAAAGCGACATGTACATCATCGATTCTATTCCAAAACTATGCTCGTCAATTTCCCCCTCCGCGTGTTTTTTGAGCACCTCACCAAAATATATTCTCATCCTATTTGCCCAAATAAAGTACCGGTGAAGGATATTTATTGGATTATTAGCATTTTGTTGATTAGCCATAAGCAATAAAGTTACTTCCAATCTAAGATGCACTTTGTAAAATCGAGCGAAAGTACAAGCGTAGTCAGATTTTCCATAAATTTAATCAGAGGGTGGTGTTCGCCGATCGTTTTTTGTATTTCTGCTCTAGGTTCCTTTACATATCCTTTCAATAACTCTTTGTGCGAATTGCTTTGGGGCACGGTAAATAAAGTATTTTTGTGGCCAAAATCTTCTTTCCTATCTCTATAATCGTCTAAAAACTGAAACCATGCACCGCTGCTGAAAATAGCTTTTTTAATTTTCTCACTTAAATTTTTCGGATTTAGCAAATAGGTAAGTGCAAGAAAAAAATATCCACCGCTATCTTTAGTAGCCCTTAAAATGTCATCACGCGACATCCCTAAATTATTATTTGATTTTATATTTCGCGAGTCATTAACCCTCCACGATTTTTCGGCGTCTTCTAGAAATTCATTAAAATGGGATAGTTGGGATGCGATAGATTTAATGTTAGAAAATAAACAGGCGATTTCCCCGCCGACACTGCCCCTCATTTCCCGGTTATTGTTTTGAACAATTTTAGATAATTCTTCTTGCGATACACTTCCTGACTCCAGCGCATCATTGATAAATCGGCTCATTTTGGCAAATTTAGGAATGATTACCTTTTGCTGTTTTGGTGTAGTAGAAAAATTGACATCGGATTTTATTGCTTTGGTAAAATGGAGCAAAATCGAAGCCGCCAAAGATATTTTGAAGCTTTCACCACGAAAAATAAATGACAGCAAGGATATAAGGAGCTTTACACCAAGTAATATGAACCGCAATTTTTTCATAATCGTTTTTTAATCTCATCTAACGCCATATCAAGTTTTCTTTCATCACTTTTAATCTCTCTTAAAATTTCTTCTTGACCGCGATAACTAATTTCCTCCTCTCCGTTGTACGGGCTATAAGTGTTGGCCGAGAGAATATAATCGTTCTCGGCAATTTCTTTCACGGCGGTAAACCAGCTATAGGGTTTTTCTATTGAGCGGTCTCGTCCGCCTTCGTCAAGACTTCGGTGGATGTCCCACAATTTTAATAATTTTGGTAAATCATTACGGTATTGTGGGCCAAATTTTTTGGCGGCCGAGAGGGATGAACCATCGCCCTTCATATCAAAAAACCAAATTTTTTCCTTTTCATCGAGCTTCGGCGTTGATTTCTTTTTGAAAATCAGAAAGCTCGTTTTTACTCCGGCATAGGGTTGGAATACTCCGGCCGGCATTGAAACAACTGCTTCCAGTTTTGCGTTCTCAAGCAAAAACCGCCGGATGTCCTTATCGTCTTTATTAGTTCCAAAAAGCGAACCTTCCGGCAAGATTATGCCGGCCCGGCCACCCGGCTTAAGGGAGTTGATAACATAGCCCAAGAAAAGCACCTGCGTTTTATTGGATTTTACCGGCAAAGTCGGCTTAATCCGTTCTTTATCAACTTTGCCAGCGAAAGGAGGATTGGTAAGCACCACATCAAAACGGCGCAAATCCTCCTCATCTTCAGCACCGGCAACCGTATCCTTTCTGCGAACATGCGCGCCCTCAATGCCGTGCAAAATGAGATTCATCAATGCGAGGCGAACCATTTCCGGGTCTACGTCATAGCCATGAAATGTTTTAGTGGTTAAAAATTCCCATTGTTCTTTATTGAGTTTGTCACCGTAGCCAATTTTCCTACCGTCACGCTCTTCAATGTTTTTAGGATCGCTGTTTTTGAACTTCAACCATTCATAGGCGGTGATTAAAAATCCAGCCGAACCGCAGGCGGGGTCAAAAATCGTCTCGCCAATTTTAGGATTCACCATTTCAATAATCGCGCGGATGATATGGCGAGGCGTAAGAAATTGTCCCAGCTCACCGGCCGATTCAATGCTTGAAAGAAGCGACTCGTAAAGATCGCCTTTTACATCTGTATCCAAGCTTGAAAAATCAATTGTATCTATAATCTCAACCGTTCTTTTAAGCGTTACTTCGTCAGGGATAAGCAGCTTTGCGCCATGAAAGATTTGACGAATGTTTGCATGGCCATTGTGAAGTTCCTCAATAAATGGAAATACCTCATCGCGGACGAATTTATACAAAGCTTGGCCTGTTTTCTCTCGCCAGCGAGACCAGCGAAATTTTTCGTGTTTTCCTTCAAAAATTGATTTATGCTTGTGCCCCGTGAGTTTTTCTTCTTTTTCCATCGCAATATCTTGCTCCTCGAGCATTTTCAGGAAAAAGAGAAAGCTGATCTGCTGAATACGAGTTACCGGGTCTTTAAGCCCGGCACCCCAAAGATAGTCGTTGAGTCGCGCGACTTTGCCCTTAAATTCCTCTCTCAATTGTTGGATGTTATTTTGC
>JAKAFV010000071.1 GCA_021817915.1 bacterium
AAAATACAGGTGGAGTAGTGGAAGTGTTTCTTAGTAAAAAGAATTATTTACCCCCTCCTGACCTCCCCCTTCGAAAGGGGGAGGAAGCTGCGGAAGTATGGGAATGCCTAATTAAAGGACGAGTTAAAACTGGCGCAGTTATTGTTTTATCAAAGAAATTACAAGCCGAGATTGTGGATGTTATGGGCGAGGGTATTAGTTTGGTTAAATTTAATTTAAGTGGCAAAGATTTTATGAAAGAAGTGGAAACTGTCGGCCACGTTCCTTTGCCCCCGTATATAGAAAAGCAACGCGGAGCAGTTAAAGAATTAAAAAGCGACAAGAAAGACTATCAAACAATTTATGCCGAGGATTTAAAGAAGGGCAGCGTAGCGGCGCCAACAGCCGGTTTACATTTTACACCGGAGTTAATTAAAAAAATAAAAGCCAAGGACGTGGGCGTGGCCTATTTAACTTTGCATGTTGGCTTGGGAACTTTTTTACCGGTTAAAACCGAGACTATTGAAGAACACAAAATACATTCGGAGTATGCGGAAGTCAGCGCCAAACTGATTAAAAAAATAAGAGAGACAAAAAAACGAGGCGGTAAAATTATTGCCGTTGGCACCACCACTACCAGAACCTTGGAATATGTTTTTCAAAATATCGTCATTCCTGCGAAAGCAGGAATCTCATCATCATCAGAAAAAAAACGAGATTCCCGCTTTCGCGGGAATGACGGAGAAAGAGGCTTCGCCGGTTTTGTTGATATTTTTATTTACCCGCCCTATAAATTTAAAGTCGTGGATGCTTTGGTTACTAATTTTCATTTGCCCAAATCTACGCTTTTGATGTTGGTCAGCGCCTTGGCCGGCAAAAAAAACATAGATAAGGCCTACCAAGAGGCCATTAAGGCTAAATACCGCTTTTACAGCTATGGCGATGCTATGCTTATTATGTAAAAGGTAAGAATGAAAATGTAAAAGTAACAGCTAAAAGTCAAAAAGATAATTTTTTGGCTAATTATAGAGATAATTTTGCTTATATCTTGACAAAAAAGTAAAAGTATGCTATATTGACATTTTAATAATAGAACTTTAAAAACATGAACATATTTGACCATAGCCAAAAGGCGTTGATTTTTCGGCGTTTCCTGGCTATGGCCAAACAGGACATGGTTCCTCCTCGGATTAGAGGGAAATTAAAGGCGCAATTAAGCGCAAGGAGATAATCATGAATACGCAAAATGAATTCGCAGCCGCCAATTTAACTTTAGGCCAATTAAACGCTATTGTAAAAAAACTTGGTGGCGAAGCTAACGCTTTAAAACTTCTTCGTGATGAATTTACAGTTTCCGAACCGGTGCGTAACTGGCGCGAAGTTGACGGCATTATTTATTTTTCCGTTACTTCCAACGGCAAGACCGGTCAGGAGTGGATGGATTATTTTAAGACAAAAAAGATTGTTGTTGGTGATTGGGCCAAACAACTTCTTGAGTCTCCCGATTTCCAACCAACGAATGGCGTTACCACTGAAATAGCAGTTCTTAAGGGAATGCTTTTCAATGATAGTGATCGCGTTACGAAAAATATTCGTAATGAAGCCGATAGACGCGGTTGGTCTAAACCGAACGCAGAAGTTGCTTGTTTAATCCGTGATATGTTTACGGACGAGGAACTTAAAACCATGGGATTATATTGGATCGTGGTTATGCATGAACCAATTCTTGATTCTGGTGGCAATCCGAACTTGTTCAGCGCTGATCGCAGCGACGGTAGCTATTTGGGCGCCTACTATGGCAAGCCCGATGACAGGTGGAATCCTGATAATGGTTTCGCTTTCGCCATCTCGCAAGTGTCTTTACCTTCTTAGTTTTTTGCTCTTTGTATTTTATCCTTAGACCTTGAGATGTTTTAAACATTTCAAGGTCTATTTTTTTTGACAAAAATTTATGTTAAGCTAAAATCAGCCAAGGCAAATTTGTAACCGGTTACGGCTAGTTACGGCCATGGTTAATATTTTTGCTTTGAGAATATTTTTAGTTACGGCTTAAAATAGAGTGAGGCAAAAATGTTTTAAAAAATAGAGATACTTGGTGCGAAGTATTAAGGCATTGTAATGCCGGATAAAATACAGCTCCCAGAGCAGTCAAGGGGCGGTGGCACAGGTGATGTTTCGCACAATTCTGATGGCAATCCTAACTTGTTCAACGCTAATCGCAACGACGGTAGCTATTTGAACGCCTACTATGACAAGCCCGATAACAGGTGGAATCGTGATAATGGTTTCGCTTTCGCCATCTCGCAACTTTCTTCATTTCTCCTCTACTTTATGGTAGGGGAGTTTTGTTTTGCGAGCTGGCCGTTCCAGCCACCCAGCATGCGACCGACTTCGTTAAGCCTTTCGGCTATTAGCAGATATTTTTTATTATCCAAAGATTTTGTTTCCCATAACAACATAAGAAATATTTTTACGGTATCGGTTTTTCTGATGGCCAGCCTGATGTAAGGTTGTTTTTCTTGGCGCGCCAAAAAAGAAGCGCTGGCGATAGCCTCAATTATTTCTGATAGCAAAATGTCTATTTTTCCGCCCAAGGTATAGCGATGTTCTTTGGGTAAAGATTTATAGCATCTATACCACAAAAGATAGAGATCTTTAGTTTTTTGAAGCAAGGGTATTAGTTGTAAATTCGTCGGGGGGGGGTAGAATTAGAGGAATGAAAGTCAGATTCGATCATAGATTTGAAGAAATAATTAGTTTAGATAATTTATTAACAGCTTGGCAGGAGTTTTTATCAGGTAAACGGCAACGCTACGATGTC
>JAKAFV010000005.1 GCA_021817915.1 bacterium
CCGATCTGAAAAAATTAAGTTAATTGTCGGAAAATTAGTTATCTAAATTTATGTCATTTATTCATACGAATTTAGCGAATGGCCGGTGGAATGAACTTTCTTTAATGGAACAGCTTGGCAATATTGGAAGCGAAGTTTCACGGGCGCAAAATTGGAAAGATAAAGACGAAAAAATATTTAACGGCGCCGTTGATAGAGCGCTGGAGCTTTTTGACCTTACGCTTCAAGACCAGCGATGGAAAGGCCGCTTAAAAGAAATTGGCAGGGCGCGGGAAGTTTTCTGCGACGCTGTTTTGGGAGGAAAAGCGTATGGAAGCACGCTTGAAAGCCTTAATAAATATTTTTTAGATTTCGCAATGGCAGCGCGAAACAATATTTAAAAACTTACGACATCGCAAGTCGTAAATTTTATAAAAATTATTATGTCCGCGGGAATATTTGAATTATCAATAGTTATTTTAGTGGCAGCCGGGCTGGGAATCCTTGCCCGATTTTTAAAACAGCCAATTATTCTGGCTTATATTTTCGCCGGAATAATTATCGGCGCTTTCGGACTCTCGCATGTCATCAATAAAGAATTTTTTAACGTTCTTTCCGAAATGGGGCTGATGTTTTTGCTTTTCTTGATTGGGCTGGAAATAGATTATTCTTCTTTAAAAATGGTGGGCAAGGTTTCCTTTTTAGCCGGTTTAGGGCAAATTATTTTTACTTTCATTCCTGGTTTTTATATTGCCCAATTTTTCGGATTCGATTTCTTGCAATCAGCTTACATCGGCATTGCCCTGACATTCTCAAGCACTATTATTGTGGTCAAACTGCTTTCGGAAAGCCGACAGACAAACAGCCTTTACGGAAAAATCAGCATCGGGTTTTTGTTAGTTCAGGATATTGTGGCAATTTTGATTTTAGTTTTTCTCGCCGGGATACAAGAAAGCGGAAACTTTTCGGTTTCCGGAATTTTAATGGCGCTTTTGAAGGGCGTTGTTCTGTTTGCCGCCATGATTTTTATCGGCAGAAAGGCTGCTCCCCTGCTTTTTGACAAATTTGCCCGCTCGCAAGAACTTTTATTTTTAAGTAGTTTGGCATGGTGCTTTGGCGTAGCAATTTTAGCTTCAAAAGCCGGATTTTCAATTGAAATCGGCGGGTTCTTGGCAGGATTGTCTTTGGCTAATTCTGCCGAACATTTTCAAATTTCAGCGCGAGTGCGTTCTTTAAGAGACTTTTTTGTTTTAATATTTTTTGTCGTTCTTGGCTCTTCGTTGGTATTCTCTAATTTTTCCGGTTTAACAATGCCAATAATTATTTTGTCATTGTTTGTTTTAATCGGGAATCCGCTGATTATTTTAATAATTTTAGGGCTTATGGGCTACCGTAAAAGAACAGGTTTCTTGTGCGGTGTGGCAATGGCGCAAGTCTCGGAATTTAGTTTAATTTTGGCTGCTTTAGGGTTCAAACTAGGACATCTGAACGAGAGCGCGGTTTCTTTAATCACGGCCGTCGGCATTATCACGATTACCTTTTCAACTTATCTGATAATTTACGGTGAAGAAATTTTTAAGCGAGTTTCAAAATACTTGTCTATTTTTGAACGCCGAAATAAAAAAGAAGAGTTTGACGGCGATTCAAATTTTTCAAAACCGATAGTTTTAATCGGAGGCCACAGAGTGGGCTGGCACATCGTGAATCATTTGCCGAAAGAAGATTTGCTTGTGATTGATTTTGACCCCGATGTAGTGGCGAAATTAAAAAGGCGCGGTTATAGCGCGCTTTTCGGAGACATAGCTGACATGGAAATAACCGAGCGGGCAAACCTAGGCTCTGCCCGGCTCATTATTTCCACGGTCCCGGAGCTTAAAGATAATCTTGGAATTATGGAAAATGTTAATAAGGCCGTCGGCCATTCCAGAAGCAGGCCGAAAATTATTTTGCGCGCCGAAGAAGAAACCGATGCCAAAACTTTATACAAAAAAGGCGCGGATTATGTTTTATTCCCGTGCCTTACTTCCGGGCAATATCTCGGCAAAAGCATTGCCATAGATAAAAATCTCGGCATTCTTGAACAGCTTAAAAAGAAAGACTTAGAAAATCTTGATGGTTAAATTCTAAATTCTAATATCTAAATCCTAAATAAATTCCAAATCAAAATTTTAAAAACTTACTCTACTTTGATTTTTCCAAGATAGAACCAAAGATTTTTCTAAACTCATTTGATTCTTTTTTAAGATCTTCTCTCTCAGCTTCTAGCTTGCCAACGTTTAACAACTGTAACCAATATTCAGTTTCTTTCGCTTCCTTACGGCATATTTTAATTCTCATTACAAAGTCTTTTTTACTTAAAGATTCATTTGCTTCAATATAATTCGCTCCTATAGAGCCAGAAGAACGAATTACTTGTTTTATATCTTCTATATTAGAAATTGTCCGAGGTAAATTTTTGGCGAATTCTCTTATTTTTTGCGCAAAAAATAACGTCCGACTTTCCAAATCATATTGTTTTGGATTTTTGATTTCGGTCATTAGATATTATTTAGAATTTAGGATTTGGATATTAGAATTTCAAACCTTGAGATATTTTCTAACGGCAATTACGGAAGAAACTGCTCCTAAGCCGATTCCGAAAAGCGATTGGTAAAATAGCGTGCCGATAATATTAGAAGTGAAATATTTCCAAAGATTCATATCGGCGATAAAAACGCTGATATACGGCGAAATGAAATAAACAATCGGCGCGGTAATGCCGATGCTTAGCACCGCCGCCAAAAAGCCGTAAATTATTCCCTCTACCACATAGGGACCTCTTATAAAAGAGTTTGAGGCGCCAACCAAGCGCATTATTCCTATTTCATCACGGCTTGAATAAATCGCCAAGCGTATTGTGTTAAAGGTGACCAGCACGGCGATAAAGGCAAGGAATACTATAAGGACGAATCCGCCTTTTTCCGCCACGCCGATTATTTTATTAAGCCGGTTTATCACTACCGCGTTTTGGGCGTAAGTGACTTTTTCAAACATTGTTTTAAAATCGGCTTTGTCTAAATAATCCGCTATTGTCGCGTATTCGCTCGGGTCGTTCGCCTTAATATTTAAAGACGCTAAAAGCGGATTAGCGTTAAGCTCTTCAAGCGATTGGCTGATAGCGGCATCGTCTTTATGTTTTTCTTTAAAAACTTCAAGCGCCCGGTCGCGCGAAACATAATCAACGCTTTTAACTTCCGTCAAAGTCCCTAAAGATTTCTGGATATTTAAAATGTCGTCTTCGGGAGCGTCTATTTTAAAATAAATGCTGATGTCTATCTTGTCTTCAAGCAAATTAACGGCTGTTTTGGTCAAAACATTAAAAATCATCAAACCTTCAAAAACCAACAGCGCCAAAACAATAATTGAAAGCGTAGCCGTTGAAAGCCAGCCATTTCGCCTAAAAGCCAAAAACCCGTATTTAATTATGCGAAACAAATTTATTAACATAAATAATAAAATTCTAATTTCTAAATACTAAATTCTAAATAAATTCCAATTATTTAAATTCAAAATCCAAATTAATTAGAATTTAGATATTAGGATTTAGGATTTTCAAACTAGTATATATTTCCCCTTCGCTTCGTCCCTTACTATTTTTCCGTTTTCGACGGAAATGACTCTTTGATTTATATGATTCACTATATCTTTATTGTGCGTCGCGAGCATAACCGTTGTGCCCAGCTCGTTAATTTTCATCAAAATTTTAATAATTTCCCAAGTATTCATCGGGTCAAGATTTCCGGTCGGTTCATCGGCAATAATCATATCGGGATGGTTTATCATTGCCCGGGCTATTGCCACTCTTTGCTTTTCTCCGCCTGAAAGTTCTTTAGGAAAATTAAGCATTTTATCTTTCAGCCCTACCATTTCTAACGCTTGTGGAACAAAATCTATTATGTCGGATTGAGGCCTGCCGGCAACCTCCAAAGCAAAAGCCACGTTTTCATAAGCGGTTTTGCGCGACAAAAGGCGGAAATCCTGAAAAATAACGCCGACCCGCCGGCGCAATTGAGGCAACTCATGGCTTTTTAATTTATTAACGTCATAAGAGCCGAAAATAACCCTGCCTTTTGAAGGCGTTTCTTCTCCAATTATAAGTTTAATTATTGTTGATTTTCCGGCTCCGGACTTGCCTACCACGGAAACAAACTCTTTCTGGTTAATAGAAAAAGTGGCGTCTTCAAGCGCCGCCATCTGACGGCCGTTAGAGCCGTAAATCTTCGAAACGTTTTGAAATATTACCATAAAATGCTATCCGAAACTACGAATTCATCCGAATCTACGAAAGTATCCGAAAGACGTTTTTTGTAGATTTTCGGATTTGTTCGGATTATTCGGATATATAATTTTCGGATTGTCTATATTATATCACTTTCCACGAATAAATCCAAGTCCCCTGCCAAAACATTTTCAATTTGCGAAGTTTCAACATTATTTCTATGGTCTTTTACCAATTTATACGGATTTAAAACATAAGAACGGATCTGGCTTCCCCATTCCGGCTTTACTTTTACTTTCAAATTATTTATTTCTTTAATTTCGTTTTCTTCCATCAATTTTAACAGCTTTGCTTTCAATAAATTCATCGCTTTTTCGCGATTTTGCGACTGCGAACGCTCCGATTGCGAAGCCGCGGAAAGATTTGTCGGCAAATGGACTATCCTGACGGCAGTTTCAACTTTATTCACGTTTTGGCCCCCCGGCCCGCTGGAACGCGAAAATTCAATTCGTAAATCATCATCCGAAATTTTAAAGCTCTCTTTGCCTTCCGGCTCTTTAAATTCAGGCAAAACTTCAACCAAGGCGAAAGAAGTGTGCCTTTTTTTCTCCGCCGAAAACGGCGATATCCTCACCAGCCTATGAACTCCCGATTCTTTTCTCAAATATCCGTAAGCGTAATTTCCTTTTACCTCCAAAACATTATCGTCGATAACTTTTGCCTGCCAACCTCGCTTTTCGCAAAATTTAACATACATATTAAAAAGCATTTTTGCCCAATCTCCCGCGTCTTCTCCTCCAGCGCCGGCGTAAATAGAAATTATCGCCGAGCCTTTATCGTATTTTCCGGAAAACATCGTTTCCATTTCCAGCCTGCGGATTTTAACCCTAATCCGATTCAAAACTACAAATTCATCCGAATCTACAAATTTCTCCAAATTTTTAAATTCTGAATCAATTTCATCAAATTTTTTAATCAAATCATTAAGCTCACCGACTTCCTTGATTTTTATATCGGCTTTTTCTTTGTCTTTCCAAAAATCTGAATCCGAAAATTCAAATTCCAATTCCTTGGAACGATTTTTTTTATCTTCAATATTAAGTTTGCCCGACAATTGCCGGGCCTGTTCTTTCAGCTCTTCTAATTGCTCATTAAAGTTTTTTTCCATAAACGAGCCGAAGAGAGGAATCGAACCTCCAACCTCTGCTTTACGAAAGCATTGCTCTACCGTTGAGCTACTTCGGCGATAAATACAGCGCCAAAAACCGGTCATATTGTACCAAAAACCGCTTCAAAAAACAATAATTATCTTCCCGCCATGTTATAAATGCTTGTTATGCGATCGCATAACAACAATATCCAGCTATCCATCCCATCTATAAAAATATTTTTATCTACTATCATATATGATAGTAGAAGTCTTTATGTTTATTCGCGTAATCTTTTTAAAATTTCGTCTTCCACTTCTTGGCGGTCTCTACCGTATTTCTGCCTGGAAGCTTCCTTTAAACGCTCGCCCACCTCGGCATTGCCCATTTCAGGAGCAACCGTTCTTATATTAAAAGGCTTTGAGGTTTGGCCGTTAATCAAAATTTTCGCGTAAGCGTTGTAATTATCTATATTCATTAAATCGTTTTCATTGAAGGTTGGGCCGAATTGTTTTTCTAAAAACTCTGCGTCCTGCGGGCCGACTCTAAAAGAAATTATTGAACCGACGTTGCCGAAAATTGAATCTTTAATTTTTTCGTTCAACTGGGCAATAAATTGGTGCGCAACGGTTAAATTTAATCCGTACTTTCTGGCCTCCGATAAAATAGTTGATATGGAATCTGTGGTGAAATTTTGGAACTCGTCTATATAAAGGTTAAAGTCCCGGCGTTTTTCTTTTGCCACGTCGGCGCGGGACAAAGCGGACATTAAAATTTTGCCGACAATAACCATGCCTAAAAGATTGGCGTTAATATCCCCTATCTTGCCCTTTGAAAGATTTACCAAAAGAATTTTTCCTTCATCCATTATCTGCCGGAAATTAAAAGCGGATTTTGGCTGGCCGATAATCGGTCGCATATAATCATTCGCGGTGAAATTATTGAATTTGGAAGTTATGTACGGCGCCATATTTGAAAGCGCCGCTTCGCCCCCGGCCTTCACAGCTTCCTTGCGCCAAAAATCAATAACCACGGGATTTGAAGCGCGTGAAAGTTTTCTTTCCCTGAAATCCGCGTCTGTAAAAACTCTTGCCACTTCCATTAAAGTCGCTCCGCCGGCTGGCGAACCGGAAGAATCTTCCATCAAAAGCAGAAGCGCGTTTTTCATGTATTGTTCAAACATCGGGCCCATTGTTTCCGCCAAAAAAAGCTTGTTAAAAATCCCCTGCATCTCGTTAGCAATAAAAGTTTTGTCTTCAGGCCGGTTAAAATCATATTCAAGCATATTAAGCCCGAGAGGACGCCATCTGTCCGAAGGGTCAAAAACTATAACATCTTCAAAACGTTTTTCTGGAATCAACCCCAGAATTTTTTCTATTAAATCGCCGTGAGGGTCGATAATCGCAACTCCCTTGCCTTGCCGGATGTCTTCAACAACCATATTTGACATAAAAGTGGATTTTCCCGTGCCTGTTTGCCCGATTGAATAAACATGAAGCTTGCGGTCGTCGTCGGAAATATAAACAGGCTTTCTTTCGCCCCGGAAAAAACTTTCGCCGATAAGAGTTCCTTTGTTCGGAAGATTCGCGGGAGGCGGAGCTTCTTTTGATTTCAGCCAATTAATTTTCGGCACTTCGGTTGAAGGCGCCGGCAAATGGAACATGCTCGCCAGCTCTTCGGCGTTTAAAATCATTGACTGGTTGTCGTCAAATTCCCTAAAAGAAAATTGGCGGACTAAATTATTCGCTTCGCGGGGCTTGATAATCTTTAATTCTTGCCTAGACGGCGCGGAAAATTGCGCGATGCCTCCGGAAACGCCTTCCAGAATCGCGTCTGTTTGGTATTGGCTAGGCGAAGAAGCCAGAATTCTGAAATTGACCGCTAAAAGAGGCTTGCTTGCTTTTGATTCCAATGTTTTTATTGCTTCGCTGTCTATAATTTTTTCTTCTTCTTTTTTTGCTTCGCCAGAAACAACTTTTTGTAGATCTTTCATCCCAAAAGATTCGCCCTTTGCCATATCTTCAAATTTCCCTCCTTTTTTCAATTTTTCAATTGCCGAATAAATTGATTTTTTCGCCGAGCTCGGCGCGGATTTAACTAAAACCTGGATTCCCGCTCCCTCGCCTATTTCATTTATTTTTGAAAGCCCGCTTAAAACCGTGGAAAACGTGTCCATATTGGCTTCCGCGTAAGTTCTTATCGGCAAAACATAAGAAGATTTTTGTTTTAAATAAACTCCGGAATTAACTCCGTTCGGATTAAAAATATTGTAATCATTCACCATTTCAACTTTGGCATCGCTCCACAAGCCTTCTATCTGCCTGCTGACAAATTCAATTGAATCTTTCGGCGCGGCAATATAAAAATGGATTTCTTCGCCGATATTATGCACTGCCGCTTCCAAAGCGAACGGCGATTTCAATCCCGCCAAAGCGCTAAACAATTGCGAAGATAAATTTATTTCTTTCAAAAAATCTTCCTGGCTTTTTTGGCCGAACTTTTTTTGGGACAAGCGCACTAATAAAATTTTTAGCCCCAAGGCTTGAGAAAGTCTTTTTTTGTTTAAATGGCGGTTAAAGAAAAAAGCGGCCGCAGCGGAAACGATTATTATTAAAACAGCGAAGATAATGAAATAAATTTCCATAATCCAAATCTAAATCAATTTTCTCGTTTTTAACTCATCATAAAGCTTGTCCGTCAGGGCGTCATGAAAGGCGTCTAGAACAAAAGCGTTTGACGCGACGGCTTTTTTCATTGTTTTTTCAAGACCGTCGCTAAAAACTGATTCAACTAATTTTTCCACCTGAAGTTTTATTTCCGCCGGGGAATCTTTAAGATAGTCCGGCAAAACCGATTCTTCCGCGACAGGCGCGTTTTGAGAATTATTAACGGGTTCCGCTGTTTTGCTTTTTGTCTGAAAAATTAGCGGAGTAATTGCTTGTTTTATCAAATCCCTTTCTAAAACATCTTTATGTTCGGGCAAATTCTTTTTTTCCACTACTTCCTGGCTTAATCTTTCAATATCTTTTTCCAGTGTGTTATAATTAAACATATTTAGTGTAAGGTTTAAGGTTTAAGAAATAAGGTTTAAGATAAAAGATCTTACTTCTTATGTCTTATTTCTCTAATTTGAATTTTATGAATAAAAAATTGATCGCTCTAACTATTATTCTAATTATAGCTTCTTTCCTAAGGCTGTACAATATAACCGAGCTGCCTCCAGGGCTTTATCCCGATGAAGCGATGAACGGCAATAACGCGCTTGAAGCGATTTCAAAACTGCCTTCGCTTGATGGTTTTAAAATATTCTATCCAGAAAATAACGGCAGAGAAGGGCTGTTTATGAATACCCAGGCGGTTTTTCTAATGGCCTTAATGCCTTTTTCCGGAGGAAATCCCGAACCGTGGATGTTGCGTTTTCCAAGCGCGATTTTCGGAATTTTAACGGTTTTAGGAGTTTATTTTCTGTCAAAAGAATTATTTAACAAAAACATCGCCTTGCTCTCTTCTTTTTTTCTTGCCACAAGTTTTTGGCATATTAACTTTTCCCGAATAGGCTTTCGCGCGATAATGGCGCCGTTCTTTTTAACTTGGGCTGTTTATTTTTTAATTAAATCTTTTAAATTCTTAAACCTTAAATCTTATGTCTTTAATGCTGTTGTGGGCGGTTTATTTTTTAGCCTAGGATTCTATTCTTATATCGCTTACCGCATAATGCCGTTGTTGCTGGCAGTCATTTTCTTTTATTATTGGTTTAAAAATAAAGAACCCGATATTCGCAAAAAATTCTTATTTCTTATTTCTTATTTCTTATTCTTTACATTTATCGTTGCTTTGCCCATTGGAATTTATTTTCTTAAAAATCCGGCGGACTTTTTCGGCCGTACGGTCCAGGTTTCGGTTGGCGCTTCACAATCGCCTATCGGAGATTTAGTTATGAATACCGTAAAAACCTTGGGAATGTTTATTTTTGCCGGCGATGGAAATTGGCGGCATAATATTTCGGGCGCTCCGGAAATGTTTTTGCCCGTGGGAATATTATTTGTAATAGGAATTATTTATTGCCTTGTTGGAGCTTTTAAAAAATTCAGAGGGCATTTTCAACAATTAAGCCTTGGGTTTTGGGTTTTGTTCGGCTGGTTTGCCCTGGCAATGCTTCCGGTTATTATTTCTAATGAAGGCATTCCTCACGCGCTTCGCGCCATTCTTATGATTCCGCCGGCGGTTGTTTTAGCCGGAATCGGCGGAGTTTGGCTGTATGAAAGTATCAAGTATCAAGTATTAAGTATTAAAATTTTAAACAAGGCGTTGTTTGTTATTAGTTGTTTGTTATTAGTTGTTTGTTTAGGACAAGCCTATTACTCTTACTTTATCCAATGGGGCGAAAATCCGAACACGCAAGGAGCTTTCGCCGCCGATTACGTCCAAATAGGCAGGCAATTAAACGCCTTGCCAAAAGAATTGCCTAAATACGTTTTAGTGCAAGCCGGCGGAGTTAATGTGCGGGGCATTCCAATGCCGGCGCAAACAGTAATGTTTATCACCGACACATTTACC
This sequence comes from bacterium, assembly GCA_021817915.1. Lineage (GTDB taxonomy): Bacteria > Patescibacteriota > Minisyncoccia > UBA6257 > UBA9933 > QYPD01. The sequence goes on from JAKAFV010000005.1 coordinate 9,943, forward strand.
CCTGAAAAACAAAAAGAAAAGAACATCCACTACATATTACCGAACCAGATAAGCCAAATCCCCAAATTCGCTTATACGGTGGTTATAAAATAGGTTTATAAAATAAATCTTTTCCCGCCAGCGTTCTCCACTCGGATAAATTGTATTCGCTCAAAGCAAAAAACCGACGGAAAATAGCGAACTCAACCTTCGTCCGCCGACTGGCGGACTTCGGGATTCAGACAGCGCGATTTTCCCGGTTTTTCCCTTTTCGCTTATTAATTTATAGCCTCGCTCCGAAATGCTGGCTATGGAAAAGATTTATTTTTGGTTGCGTTGAGAGTTAAAAAAATATTTTATCAGCCGTGCCTTATTTCCAGCACGTCTCCGTCTTGAACAACATAGTCCTTGCCTTCCAATCTTAACCAGCCTTTTTGTTTTGCCGCAGTCCAGGAGCCCGCTTCAATAAGTTTTTGCCAATTTACGGTTTCCGCGCGGATGAATTTTTTCTCAAAATCGGTGTGGATTTCCCCGGCAGCTTCAGGAGCTTTTGCTCCCCTTCTGATGGTCCAAGCGCGAGTCTCGTCTTCTCCCGTGGTTAAAAAACTTATCAAGTCCAAAATCTCATAAGATTTTTTGATCAACAGTTCAACATTATCGACGTCGGACGTCGATAGATTAATTATTAGATAATCCGCTCCCAAAGATCTTATCCGCTCTTTAAGCTCATCGCTAACATCTTCCGGATTGCCATTTAACAAATAAATCTGGGGCTTAACAGTCAATAAATTCATTTCTTTTACTATCGGCTCATCAAGCAATTCTTTATCCAATTTAAAAAGCAAATTTCCATTATTCAATTCTTCGCGGATTTTTTTTAAAATTTCAAAATCTTTGGCCTTTTGTTTGTCTCCGCTTCTTGCTTCGCCCTCAAGTTTTGAAAGTCGTTTTTCAACGCCGTCCAAATCTTTAAAAATAAGTTCGGCGTTTATTGTTTCCAAATCCCTTATCGGATTAACTTTTTCTTCAACATGGATTATTTCCGCGGATTCAAAACACCGCACAACTTCAACAATCGCGGCGACATCTCGGATATGCGAAAGAAATTGGTTGCCGAGCCCTTCGCCCTTGTAAGCGCCCCGGACAAGCCCGGCAATATCGTAAAATTCAACAACCGCGGGAATAGTTTTTTTAGATTTGCTAAGTTTCGTCAATTTATCCAGCCGTTCATCGGGAACCGCAACTACGCCCACATTGGGGTCAATGGTAGCAAAAGGATAATTAGCGACATTGATTTCTTGATTTGTTAAAGTCTTGAAAAGCAAGGATTTACCGACATTCGGCAACCCCACTATCCCAATTGAAAGTTTCATGAGTTTATGGTATAATTATATGTATTGAAATTCAAGGTCGAAAGATAAAATGAAATTTTAATTATAAAATATGTTTGAAAATATATTTGGTGAAAAAGAAGAAATAAAAGAGCCGACAAACGAGCAACCCGCGGCCGAAACAAAAAGAACTTTTGGAATTGATCCTCAAACCGGAACAGTAAT
>JAKAFV010000006.1 GCA_021817915.1 bacterium
CATTTTGAAGATTTTTACTCATTCCCACGATTGAAATTGCTATTGTTATTCTCGGTTGGTATCCGTCGCCAACGCCTCCGCCAGAAAGCTCAATGCTAAAATTTTTTATATTAACGTTGTCGGCGGTTATTTTTCTGTAAGTTTTAACCGCAAGCTCGTTCGTTTCCCCTCTTTCAATCGCGCCGCCGGCAAATTTATAAGAAACTATTTTATTTTCAGCGCTGACAAATTCAATCTCATTTTCAAAAGTTTTGTTAAAATGATAGCCCGTTCTAAACTCCCTCATCATCTGCTCCAAGGTTAAATTGGCGCTGTCATTAATTGAAATCAGCCCTGTTAATTCTTTCTGAGTGCGCAAAGAACTGATGAACCCGCTTGATACTATGCTCATTAAAACTAAAAAAATTCCCATTGATACCAAGAGCTCAATTATCGTAAATCCTTCTAACCGATGCGAAATTACGAATTCATTCGAATCTACAAATTCATCCTTTTTCTTAATTCCGTTTAAAATCCTTCTCGGCTTTAAATACCTATCTCGAAAGTTGATTATTAAACCCAATTTAATATTTGTTATTTCTAAATATCTTTTCATTTGATAGTAATCTTCTTTTTCGACAAATGGTTTTGCTTTTAAATCAAGTAAAATTCGATCCTCAATAATAAAATCTATAAAATTAGACTTTCTGCCGCTTATACTTACTGGAAATTCGCGCTGAAAACTAATTTTACAATCTGTCAGCTTTTTCTCTAAAGAATCAGCATACTGTCTTTCGCGGCAAAACCTTCCTAATTCATTTTGAATCTCAAAAAATATTCCGCCAAGCCTGTAAGATAAGTCTTTCTCTATAATTTTATCTGTCATATTTTGTAGATTCGCGTAATTTGTAGTTTTGAATCGGTATTACGGCCGCCAATTAAAAAAATGGTCTTCTACGCTTACTTGGAATTTTCCGCTGCCGCGGTCAGTCCAGCTCACCGTTGAATTGATTTTAATTTCGTCCGGGCCTACCGGATGAACCGATATTATTCTCGTAAATGGCGACTGGCTTCCATTCGCGTATCCGTAAAGATTTGATAAATTATCAAATAAAATCCTTCTATTTTGATTTGGCTCTAGATTCGCGGAAGAATAATCGGCTTCAAATTTCCCATCCATGTCGAATCCTTGGTTCCAAGGATTTCCTTGTATTATATTGGTATCAATAATATTTTTTGAAATTTCAACGCCCTCGGCAGCCAAATAATTAGCCGTCAGCTGGTTGCTAACAGTCCGGTTTAACCCCACCGAACGCGAAAGCAAAGCAAGAACTCCCAAGAGCCCGACTACCGCGATGCTGATGCCTATCATTGATTCAATAATCAAATATCCGCCCGATTTTTTATTGTGTCGTGATTTGTCCGGCATTTGTTATTTTTATTATTTTTTCGTTTGGTTCATTAATCGTTTTAATTTTTATAAATGCCTCAAATTTATTTTCGTCATTGTCTATAAGCACTTTCGGATTAGGCGGAATGAAAACAACATTTGTTAGGCCTAATTCGCTAAATTTAATCATTGGGTCAAGAGCAAATTCTTCTATTTTTTCGTCTCCCGAACTATAAACCCTGTCCGCATCCAAGCATTTCGGGTCGTTGCTCGGAGAATATTCCCTAAAAAGAATTATTTTTCTGGGGTCGCCAAAATTAACTCCGTAATCGCATGGGGGAATCGCTTCGCTGACCGCGCCAAAACTTAAAGACCTGGCCTTTATCAATAAGCTGACTAAGCTGGTCTGTTCTTTAAATAAAATAATTTGGCGTTCTCCTGTCCGGCTGTATGTTATCGCGAAAGAAGAAAGCACTATTATCGTGCCTATTACCACCAATAATTCAAGCATTGTGAAGCCTGACCGATGCGAAACCGCGAATTTATCCGAATCTACAAATTTCTTCATAAAATGAATTTACAATCCGAATAATTTAAAATATAAATCCATCAATTGGCGTCCGAAGAAAAAAATCAAAAAGGCGCCGAATACAAGAAACGGACCGAAGGGAATAATATCTTTCATTTTTTTCTTGTCAAAAGCGACAAAAACCAAACTAACAATAGAACCGATTATAAAGGCCAAAAAAACCGCGCCTAAGATATCCGGCCAGCCCATAATAAGCCCTAAAGCGCCGGCAAGCTTAAAATCGCCCCAGCCCATTCCCTTTCCCTTGGTGATAATAATTACTAAAGCGAAAAAAATCATTACTATCGCCGCGGCGAAAAAATAATTCACCCAAATGTTGCTTCTCAGCCCGAAAAGGTCGGCATAATAGCCGAAAAATGACCCGCTAATCCGGCTAAATCTTTCATAATAATTATTTACCGCCAGCAAAATTGTTCCCAAGAACGCCAAAAATAAATTAACCGAGTCCGGAATGATAAAATGCCTGAAATCTATTGCCGATAAAACGATAAACGCCAAAAAAATCAATATCCAAATACAAGAAAGGATTAAAAACATTGAGACATATTCCAGAATGGCCAGCAACGGAAGAGAAACCGCCCAAAACATCGGCACAAAAACAAAAACTAATCCCGACAATAATTCAACCAAAAAATATTGAAAAGATATTTTTGCCCCGCAGCCAAGGCATTTGCCTTTTTGGAATACGAAGCTAAAAAGAGGAATTAATTCATGCCAATTTAATTTTTTCCCGCATTTCAAGCATTGGGAGCGTTTTTTCAAGCTTCCCGGTCCGCCAATTGATTGGAAAGAAAACAACTTTTTGCCGGGCTGATAGCGGAATATAACCACGTTTAAAAAGCTCCCAACCGCCAAGCCGAAAATAAAAAGTAGAAAATACGAAAGATAGCTCATATTTAAACTTGGTTAAAACTGAACGCAATAAACCGGGTCCGCGCAATCAACTCCATAAACCGTACCGTCAATGTCGTCTTTTAAAGAAGAGCTATAAGCGTCTTCAAGCGTGCCAGCCAAAACATAACCTTGTTTATCCGAAGAATAGCCGTAAGAATAAGTTTGGCCCGATGAATCACTAAGCGGGTCATTCGGCACGATGGTAACCCCTATTCCTTCGTTAATTAATTCGCTCCGCAAATCGTTCCAATTATTGACCGTCGGATAACTGCCATTTCTAAGATAATAAAGTTCCAGCGAATTTTGAACTTCTCTTAAATCCGCTACTCTTCTGGCATCGCGCCCCCGAGACCTAAAAGAGCCTAATCCTACCAAAACAACCGAAGCTAAAAGTCCGATGATAGCGACAACTATAAGAATTTCAATTAATGTAAAACCCTTGTTGAATTTTGAGTTTTGAGTTTTGAGTTTTGAGTTTTTTTTCATATATTCGACTTTTTAAATTTTAAGTATAGAATTTTAAGCAGTAAATTATAACTCACTGCTCATCACTCTTTACTCATTACTTAGAATGCTTGAGCTAAATTATATATCGGAATCAAAATTGAAGCAAACAACAAGCCGATTAAAACGCCGATGCCCGCTATCAAAAGCGGCTGTATAAGTTCAACTAAATTATTCAACGCGTCGCTAACTTCGCGAGTGTAAAATTCGGAAATTTTAGATAAAATAGAATCTAATCGCCCCGTTCCCTCGCCTATAGCGACCATTTGGCTTACTAAAATCGGGAAATAGTATTCATTTTCCGCTAAAAGTTCCGATAACAATTTTCCTCCTCTTACTCCCTCGGCTATTTCAAGCAAAACATCTTTATAAACAACGTTTCCCATGGTATTCGCGGAAATTCCGATGGCCTGCGTTATAGGAATGCCTCCTTTAATTAAAATATTCGTTGATTCGGCAAAACGGCTAATGTAAAGTTTTTTAAAAAGATTCCCGAGTATCGGAACTTTCACGCTTAATTCGTCAAAAACCGCTTCGCCTTCCGGCGTATGAAAATAATCAGCAATGACAAAAATAAAAACTGCCAATACCAGAAAGACCGCCCACCACCATTGAACCAAAAAGTTCCCCGAACCTAAAAGAATTTTTGTCAGCATAGGCAAATCCATTCCCGTTTCTTCAAAAACCGGCGCTATCTGGGGGAAAACCACCACAACCATTATTCCCGCGACGGCAATAAACATAACGATAACTATTATCGGATAAATCATCGCGCTGCGAATTTTGCTTTTCCATATTGATTCTTTTTCCAAATAATCCGCCAAGAATTTTGCCGCCTCTTCCAAGCGCCCCGTGATTTCCGCTGAACGTATCATATTTAAATAAAATTCCGAAAAAATTCCTCCTTGGCGTTCCATTGCCTGCGACAAAGAAAGGCCGGCGCTTATATCGGAAGAAATCTGAAAAACCGCTTCTTTTAAAATCGGATTATTTGTTTGCTTGTGGAGAGTTTTTAAAACAGTGTTTAAAGGAACTTTAGATTCCATTAATGTGGCGAATTGGCGGGTAAAAACCATTAAATCCAAAAATTTTACCCTGTCAAAAAACCCCAAAAAAGAATCGTACCAGTGGCGCTTTTCCGAACTTTCCAAACTTAAAACAAAAAGGCCGTGCCCCGTTAAAATATTCGTAGCCGATTCACGGTTAAGAGCTTCAACAAAACCTGTCTGCAACTCTCCTTGTTGAGTTCTAGCGTTGTATTTAAACTTCATAAAAATTTAAAATGTAAATATCAAAATGAAAAATGACAATGTAAAATGGTAAAATTTTTATAATCTTAAAATCTTTATATTTTACTAATTTTCAATTTTGATTTGTAATTTTGATTTTTGATTTTTCAATTTTAATTTATACCATGAAATATAAATTAAATTTTATGACCTCTCAAGTAAAATCCTAAGCTCAGACGGACTTAAGGAGTATAGTTCCGCGTTTTCCAAAGAAATTTCTTTTTTCTTTAACAAAGAAACCAGCGAACGGTTTAGCGTCATCATTCCTTCTTGAACCGAGGTCTCAATAACCAAATCAATCTGGTAAGATTTCCGCTCGCGGATAAGATTGCGGACAGCCGGATTGCTAAGCATTATTTCGCACGCCGGAGCCCTGCCTCCGTCAATTTTAGGAATAAGCCTTTCAGAAACAATGCCGACTAAAGTCGCGGCTAATTGCGAAGAAATTTGGCTCTGCTGCTCAACCGGGAAACTGTCTATTATTCTGTCTATTGTTTGCGAAGCGGAATTTGTATGAAGCGTTGAAAAAACAAGGTGCCCGGTTTCAGCCGCTGTCATCGCGGTTGCCATTGATTCTTTGTCGCGCATTTCCCCTATCATAATTACGTCCGGGTCTTGGCGCAAAAGAGACTTCAAGCCCTTATGGAAAGTTAAGGTGTCTGATTTAACTTCTCTTTGGGAAATAATGCTTTTATCCTGGGTGAAAATATACTCTATCGGGTCTTCAATTGTAATAATGTGGTCTGTTCTGGAATGATTTATTTCATCTACCATTGCCGCCAAAGTTGTTGATTTGCCGTGGCCGGCCGGACCGACAACTAATACGAACCCTTGCGACAACTTGCAGAAATCGTGAAGCACCGGCGGCAAATTTAATTCTTCAACAGTTTTTATTTGCCCGGGGATAAGGCGCAAAGCTGCCGCCAAATATCCGCGTTGATGAAAAATATTAACCCTGAACCGCGCTTTGTCTTCAAAACTGTAAGAAAAATCTATTTCTTTTTCCACCAGAAAAGTTTCTTTTTGTTCCGGCGTAAGCATTGAGAAAACCAAACCCTCGCTTATCTCGGATGTGATTAACGGCTCTTTTTGCAGAGGAACCAAAACTCCGTCCAGCCTTAAGGTCGGATGCCTCCCGGCCGCCAAGTGCAAATCCGACGCGTTCTGCCGCGCCGTCGCTAATAATAAATCGTTTAATTTTTGTTTGTAATCCATAATAGCGATTCTAAACTACGAATTCATGCGAATCTACGAATAATAATCGTATTTGTAGATTCGTGCTATTTGTAGTTTTGTATCGGTTTAATTATATCACATTTCCGTTGTTTCTCTCAAAACCGTTTCTATTGAAACCATTCCCTTCAGCGCCTTTAAAATTCCGTCTTGGCGCAAGGTTATCATTTCTTGGCGCTTTGCCTCTTCAAGAATTTTGCGTTCGGTAGGGCTGCTATTTATTATATCTTGAAGTTCTGGAGTCATTTTTAAAATTTCAAACAGCGCCACTCGGCCGATAAATCCTTTGCCATTGCAAACCGGACAGCCAACCGGCTGATAAATTTCGTAGGGCTGTTTAAAATCTTTCATCTCTTTCGGCATGGCATCCGCTTCTTTTTTTATGATTTCCTGAATTTTCGCCGAAGCCGGTTCAGATTTGCGGCACGCAACGCAAAGCCGGGGAATCAATCTTTGAGCCACCACCAAATTCAAAGAAGCGGGCAAAAGAAACGGTTCCACTCCCATATTTATCAAACGCGGTATCGCGCCTAAAGAATTATTCGTATGAAGAGTTGAAAGAACTATATGCCCAGTTAAAGCGGCATGGACCGCGAGACCGGCAGTTTCATTGTCTCTGATTTCACCGACCATAATAACATCGGGGTCTTGGCGCAAAATCTGCCTTAAGCCCGAAGCGAAATCGTATCCGATTTCCGGCTTAACCTGCGACTGGTTTAATCCGTCCATAAAATATTCAACCGGATCTTCCAAGCTGACGACATTCACCGCTTCTTTATTTAAAATCTGCATTAACGCGTAAAGCGTGGTTGTTTTTCCCGAACCGGTCGGACCGGTAATTAAAATCATACCGTAGGGCTTTTCAATTCCTTCTTTAACTATTTGATAATTTCTATCAACCAAGCCAAGCTCTTCCAGCCCCTTCAAGCCTACCGTCGGGTCTAAAACGCGAATGGCGACTTTTTCTCCTATCGGCGTCGGAAAAGTAGAAACGCGGAAATCAATATCGCGATTAAAAAGAATTGTCCTAAACCTACCGTCTTGAGGCGCGCGCGTTTCATCTATTTTTAAATTTGAAAGAATTTTAACGCGGGAAACAATCGGCTGATGAAGCTCTATCGGCAAAGACGAAACTTCGCTTAAAACTCCGTCAAGCCTGAATCTAATCCGCAACCTGTCTCTTTGCGGTTCTATGTGAATATCTGAAACTTTTTCCCAAACCGCTTCTTTAAGAGTTGAGGCCACTATTCTGATAATCGGCGCTTCTTCCGAAACAGCCGCCCCCTCTTCTAAACGGACAATTTTTTGAGAGCTCGCGCCTTCTTTCCCCGACCGCAGATTTAAAGACTTTATCGCGGTTTCAACTTCGCTCTTATAGGGAGAATAACGCCTCAGCATTTCTTCCCATGCCGAATAACTGGCAAGATAAACTCCTAAATTTAACCTCGCTTGTTTGGCGATAAATTTTAACGCTTCTTGCGCTTTTGTATCATCGGGATAAACCATCCCCACAACTAAAACATCAGCCGAACGGCTGATAGGAACAACTTTATAATTTCTAAGAGTTTCTTCCGGTACAAGTTTTAAAACATCATCCGGAACTTCTTCAGCTTTTATCTTCTTATAAGGAACTTTTAAAAGACGGCTCTTTATCTCGTTAATTTTTTCCTCATCTATCATCCGCCGTTCATAAATAAGCTCATCTACTTTCTTTCCAGAAAGCGACACATCCTGAAGAACTTTTTTTAAAACGTCTTCGCTCAGAATATTCTCTTTCGCCAATTCTTGAATTAAAATTTTATTTTCCATGCCGATGTTGTTTAAATTTATAAGCTCGATGCGAAGTAAATTTTACTACAACATTGAGCACCAAGCACATAATCTGCTAACAATACTGCTTGTCAAAAGATAATTTATTCAGAACAAATCTTATTATATTAAATCTATATTATAAGCAGATTATGTGCTCGGTAAAGGTTTTGTACCTGAATTTTATTCGCCTTTGACTCTAAAATTCAGACAAAGCCCCTTATTTTAAAAATGGGTTGTTCTTGCCAGGCAACCCGGCTTCAACGGGATTTATATATTGCCTGAGAATTTGGAATTTTGGATTATTGATTACTTCTTCGGGATTTAATTTTATGTCTGAAAGGTCTTTAAGTGTTTGAGTATTTTGAGAAACGGCTTTTCCTATTAACGGCGTCGGCGCGAAAAATAAATAATAAGCCAAAGAAATAACAATCCCGGCTAATGAAACCGCCAAAATAAGCGCGAACCAATTTATTTTTCTTTTTTCTTCTTCAACGATTATAGCCATTGTTTTTTATTCTGTTTGATAATAAGTTTCCATATTAGCCACGAAAGAAAAATTTCCTCCACTGGCCTTTGAACTCTGCCTAGATTCTATTTTTAGGTCTGCCAAATCCATTAATACGATATTTGTTTCTGCCGCTTTAAGAAACGCTTTAAAATTTTCATAATTTCCGTTTAATTGGAAGATCAATCTTAAAACCCCAATGCTTTTAACTAATTTCTGGTTGCTCGACGGCCTATTCGCCATCTTGCTTACCGACAAAGATTCAAGCTTTAAATTATTAATCGCCGCCAAGCTGGAAATTTGGTTTAAATTTGAAGCAACGTCCCGAGACAAGGGCAGAATAGCTCCAATAACATTTTGAATGCTTGATATGTCTTGTTGTTTTTGTAAAAGATTTTGCACTTGTTTTACCGCCAGTTGCTGTTCATCCGCCGCTTCCGATATGCTCAATAATTCCGCTTTTAAATCTTTTACTTCCGAATAGGCTGGCAAGACGAGATTGCTATAAACGAAAATCGCGGCGATAAACATTAACGCCGATATTAAAATGCTTACAAATCTTTTTGAAGATGAACGCATATCTTTATTTTAATTTATCCGGCGATAAAACGACCCTTATTGAAAAAGTTATTCCGTCTTCGGTTAATTTAGCGCTATCAAGAATAACATCGCTGAACAGCTGGCTTTTTTTGAAAAAATCCAATTGCTTGACCAGTGTAACGTAATCCTGCGAGACGCCCCGCAATTCTAATTTTTTTTCAAGCAACGATAAAATTAAATTTGTGTAATAAATTTGCGGATAAGTGCTTTTCTCCAATTCGTCAAAAAGCGTTGAAGTTATAACATGCGAATTTAACAAGCCCCGGATATTCGTCAGCTGTGAATAAATATCCGCCAAATTCTTTTGCTGTTCGCTATTAACGATTTTTTCCGATTCTTTTATTTGGGCGTTAGCCCCGCTAATCTGGGAATTTAAATAAGGCGCGTATCCAAAAATCATTCCGAAATAACTTGCCAGCGTCAAACCCAAAATAACAAACGAAAAAACTAAAAGCTGCCAAGGAAGCCCTACCGGCAATCTTTTTCCGCCTTTCCTTAATTGCTCTTCAAGAACATTTCTTGTTTCTGGCATAATCGCTTTGCTTAATCGATGCCAATATACGAATGAATACTAATTATACAAATACATTAGTATTATTAGCATGAATTAGTATATTAGAATCGCATTTTAAATAAACTCTCTTAATCCCAAACCTATTGCCACGCTTAAGGTCGGGCCTAAATCTTTTACAAACGGGTCTATCGCGGGCGGATAATCTATCTTTGAAAACGGGCTGCCCACGACCGCCGGAAGATTCATTTGCTTTTCAAAATATTTATCCACTCCAAGCAAATTGGCTCCGCCGCCAGACAAAATTATTCTCTCTATTTTATGTTCGTTATTTTTATCGTAATTCTCCCTAGCCCTGTTCGCTTCGCTAATTATAGCATCTAAAAGAGGAAATATTAATGTGGATAACTCATAATCTCCCCTGCCGCCCAAAAGCCCCTTTTGCTTCTTCAATTCTTCCGCTCTTCGAACATTAATGTTCAAACCGCTGGCTATCGCTTGCGTTAAAGAACCTCCGGAAAAATCAGTTTGGTAATTATATTTAAGAAATCCCTTTTCTGAAACCGCAATGTTGGTTGAACGGGCGCCGATATCAACGAGCAATGTCGGCGTCGGATCCGCTCCCGCGACAGCTCTTATCAAGCTCAAACTCTCAATCTCCAGAGATTTTAACTTTAATCCCGCTAAATTAAAAACATTCTGGTATCTTTTTATTTGTTCGTTGGGAATAGAAGTTATAAGTATCTCTTGCTTGTCAAAGCCTTTTTCATCGCTTTTTTCTCCAACCTTAAACCATTCAACGGCAACCTCCGAAGCTGGCAAAGGAATGTATTGGCTTAACTGGAATGAAACAGTTTTAGCGGTATCGGCATCGGACATCTTGGGCAATTCTATCAATGTGATAAACGCCGAGAACGAAGGCACCGAAACGCTCGCGTAATTGGTTTTCGGCTTTAATTTTGCCAAAACTAATTTTAAAAGTTCCGCCGTTTCTTTTTCGGCGATTTTTAAAGAATTTGTCTGAATGGCGTCGTTTAGGCGATCCAGATGACCATAACTTTCTAAAATTCCGTAATTTGAAAGCTTGGGGCGTATTTGGCCCATTGAAATTTCGGCTATTTTAATTGAAGTCGTGCCTATATCAATGCCGAGATAAGATTCGGCGCCGATTAAAGATTTTATAAAATTAAACATGTTAAAAATTTAAAATGTAAATATCAAAATGGAAAATGACAATGTAAAATGTTAAAGTTTTTACAATATTAAAATCTTTACGTTTTGCCCATTTTTAATTTTAAACTGTCATTTTAATTTTTGATTTTTCAACTTTCAATTATATTATAATACCATGTTTTCTTATTTAATCAAAGCCCCGTATGACAACGGCGATAGCGATTTTAGGCTTAATTCCTAATCATTATCACAATAAGAATAATTCAAATGAAAAATTTTATTACTGACCAAATTTTAGTAAATCGCATTAAGCAAATCGCCGTTGCTCTACGGGGCAAAGCTAAAGAAGCCGTACTCGACATTCTTTTCCCCCGCGTTTGCTTAAATTGCGAAAAACCGTTAGACGGCAAAAATGAATTTATTTGTAACGCCTGTTTTTCATCGATAAAAATAAATTCCGCCTTTTTCTGCCCGATTTGCCGGGGGCGATTGCCTGGCATGGAAAAAACTTGCCATCCTAAATCTTCTTTTATTCTCGCTCCCGCCGGAGAATATAACGACCCCGTTTTGCAAAACATGATACAATCATTCAAATACAAAGGAATTGAAAATTTCGCGCCGGTTTTAGGCGAATTGCTTATCCGGCATGTTAAAAATTGCGGGCTTCAAATTCCCCAATTATCCAATTATCTAATTACCTATGTTCCTCTTCATAAAAGCCGTGAAAGGCAAAGAGGCTTCAACCAGGCCAGGCTTTTGGCGGAATATATCGCCAAACATTTTAATCTGCCGTTAGTTGAAAGCCTTGAGAGAAAAAAGAAAACCGAACCCCAGGCAAAGATGAAAAATAAAGAAGAAAGGCTAAAAAATATTTCCGGTTGTTTTAAAATTAAAAATCCGGAGTCCATAAAAAAGAAAAACGCCATCCTAATAGACGACGTTTTCACCACCGGCGACAC
>JAKAFV010000072.1 GCA_021817915.1 bacterium
TTCTGATGATTCAACTCTTTTTATTTTACTAAAATCTAAAATATTAACGGCTTCGTCTTCATAAAACATCCAAGAGTCTTCGTTGTTTAATAGGTACCCATTATTTTTCAAAATACCTATAAAAGGAGCAAGCGAATCCGTATTTTCAAAATAGATAGCGGGTTTTCGGTTGAGGGATTTTAATTTTTCTTCAATAGCGGTAATTTTGTCTGCGCTTAAAATTTGGTTAGTGAGGGCATAATTCCAAAATGGCGTTGAGTCTGACTTGTTGTAAATAATTCGGGCGAAATCAAGCGAAATTAATTCGCCAAACATTGTGCTCTCTTGGATGTCGAGAAATTTTTCTAAAATATTGTAATTTGTCATAATTTAAAACTGGAATGACCTTATAGAATTTACTATAACAAAAAATTGTTTTGTTTGCGATTTTTATAAGTAGCTGCGGGGGCGGCTGTTTTTAAATAAAAAAAATCCTGCAAAGCCGAGCCTTGCAGGATACTGCCAATTGGATGAGAGGTTGAAAGACGTCAGGGTTCCGGACGGCAACCCGAAGCCGCTGCTTCTGTCTTAAGGTCAGCGTCTATCGCCGACGAACAGGCAGAGGAAAAGATTTTTTTGGCCTTTTTCTTCTCGTCGACCGCGGTGTCATATTTTTCCATAGCCGCGATATAGGACAGCGTGTCTTCAGTGGAATTCGGTTTTTTGCTGAGGTGCTCTCTCAGTTCTCTCGCTTTTTCTTCCAAAAGCTCAAGATCCAGGCGCAGGGCAACGAGTTTCTCAACGACCACGGGCCGAGCATTTGTCCGCATTTTGGCCGTCTCAGGATAAGCCCCGAAGTAATTTTCGAACGTTTGCTTGTCGTTGTGTTTTATCCAGGTGCCTAAAGATATGGCCGTCAACACCACAATCAATACCGTTATTACTACTCCTCCCGTCCGCTTTCCCGACGTCGTCTTCGCTTTCGCTTCCATGATTTCATCCTCCCATTATTTAGTTTTTAGCCTTTAAGTAAGGCCTTTGCGTTCTGAAAATAGAGTAGCACATTTTAATTGATTTGTCAACTGCTCTGCGAAAGAACAGCTGTTTTTAAATAAAAAAATGCCCCCAATCGATTTCTCGATGGGGGCGGGGAACGGCCTTTAACAGCCTTACGGGTTTATTTTTTGAGAACAGGAACTGGAACAGTCGTTCCAGAAACAAGCTCGATGGAGTCAAGTTTCCCATCCTTGTATAATATTAAGACTTGGGCTCTGAAACCATTTTGGCCTTTTACGGCGACTTGCTCCAGATTAACTTCCCGTGTTAAGGAACTTTGGACATTAAATCGTCCAGCGCTAATTCCTACCATTAAAAAAACAAGACAAAAGAGAACAGCGACAGCAATTTTCATATACGCCTCCTTTCTTTTGCGGGGTTATGCTTTCGCGGAGAGTTTTTCGGCGAACGCCAAAGTTTCTTTGCCGGCGAGATATCGTTCGATGGCGGCAGCGTGATTTGGAAGGATCTCTTTTCGGGACAAAAGATTTTTCAGTTCGTCGAAAGAGAAAATTCCAGCCTTTTGTATCTCGTCGCTGTAGATTCCGAACTCCCCGTCGTAGTAGTACGCCCGATACACAGCGAAAATGTGATTTTCAAGGTTCATGCTGAAAATTAAGTCTTCGTCTGCGACGGTAGTTGTGATGATGCCGATTTCTTCCATCAGTTCGCGATAGAGCGCGATTGCCGGCGATTCTCCAATTTCAACTCTGCCACCTGGCAGTTTCCACATTGCCGGACTTCGTTTATACGCCTCTTGAACCAATGGAATGCCGTCTTTTTCAGGCAGTCCTTCGATAATTCCAAAAATAGCTATACCATTTGCCATTTCTAGTCACCACCCTTTCTATATTTTATTTTTTAAATATTTGTACCAAAAACAAAGTAGCATATTTTAGTTACAATGTCAATGAATAGAATTAAATCTATTGCCTCTATTTGTTGTACTATATATAGTATATTTATGAAAATCCTTGCGATAGAAACTTCTTGCGATGAAACAGCTATTGCTTTGGTGGAGGCTGACGGCGGTTTGAAAGCGCCAAAATTTAAAGTTTTGGAAAATTTGGTTGCTTCGCAAATAGCAATTCATCGGCCATTCGGGGGAGTGGTTCCTAATTTAGCTAAACGCGAGCATACTAAAAATTTACCAATTCTTTATAAAAAAATTACGGATTACGGATTACGAATTGCTGATGTTGATTTATTAGCCGTAACCGTGGGGCCAGGATTAGAGCCGGCGTTATGGACGGGAATTAATTTTGCTGAAGGTTTAAGAAATAAGAATAAGGAAATAAGAGTTATTGGGGCAAATCATTTAAGCGGTCATTTGTACAGTTTTTTACTCAATACTCAACCCTTAAAACTCAAAACTGATATATTTCCCGCAGTCGCGCTTGTGATAAGCGGAGGGCATACGATTCTTTTGTTGATGAAAGACTTGGCGCACTATAAAAAACTTGGAGAAACAAGAGACGATGCGGTAGGCGAATGCTTTGATAAAGTGGCGAGATTGCTTAAACTCCCCTATCCCGGCGGACCGGAAATTGAAAAACTCGCAAAACTCGGCAATTCAAAGGCTATAGATTTTCCCAGGCCGATGCTTAATCAAAAGAATTATGACTTTAGCTTCTCAGGATTAAAAACTTCCGTTCTTTACCACCTTAGGGATAC
>JAKAFV010000007.1 GCA_021817915.1 bacterium
ATTTATTTATTTTTAATTTTAAACTGTCATTTTGATTTTTGATTTTTTAATTTTGATTTAATCATTATAGCACAAATTCTTCTCCGGCTGAAGGAATAATCGCGTCAATCGCCAATTCATCTTGCACTTTTTGAGAGAGAAGAAGCATGCCTTCTTCTTCGCCCTGGACGATAAAAACTTTTTTCGCGCTAAAACGCATAGGTCGGAGCCAATCCAAAAGTTGTCGCTGGTCGGCATGCGCGGAATATCCGGCAATTGAACTTATTTTACATTTAACAGAAATTTCTTCGCCGTTAATTTTTACCCATTTTTCTCCATCTAAAATCCGCCTTCCTAAAGAACCATTGACTTGAAAGCCAATGAACAAAATCGCGCTTTTAGGGTCGGGTAAATAACGCATTTCATGATGCAAGATTCTTCCGCCTTGCGACATTCCCGAGCCGGCGATAATTATTTTGGGCGGAGGAACGCTATTTATTTCTTTTGATTCCTCTGTTGTAAGCGTGGTTTTTAAGCCCGGAAAATTGAATATCGCATCACCCTTTCTTAAAAGCGCGATGGCTTCTTCACGGAAATATTTCGTGTCTTGGGAATATTTTTTATAAACCGAGGTAAGTTTAATGGCTAATGGGCTATCTACAAAAACCGGCGCCTTAGGCACGCGGCCATTTTCAACCAATTCGTTCAATTCAAATAAAAGTTCCTGAGTGCGCTCCATGGCAAAAGCCGGAATCATCAATACCCCGCCCGCCTTAACAGTTTCTTCGATAAAATCTTCGAGCATTTCTTTTCTGGTGCCAAGATTTTCATGCAACTTGCCGCCGTAGGCTGATTCCATTAAAACATAATCGGCGTTTTCTATCGCATCGCCGTCTTTTATAAACGGCGCCGGCGAATTCCCCAAATCTCCAGAAAAAATAACTTTCTTTCCTTCTGAAGAAACCGCGATACAGCTTGAGCCAAGAATGTGGCCGGCATTCAAAAATTCAATATCTAAGTCATCAATTTTAAATTTCTCGTGATAGTCAATTTTTTTCCACAAGCCCATTATCCCCGTAATGTCTTCAATATTATAAATTGGCTCTTTGTTTCTATCGCGAGCTTCTCTGCCTAAAACGTTTTCCGAATCAAGTAAAAGTTCTTCGGCAAAATCTTTAGTCGGCGGAGTTGAAAAAACATCGCCGCGAAAACCAGCCTTGTAAAGCTGAGGCAAACGGCCAATATGGTCTATATGTGCGTGAGTTATTAAAACCGCCTTGATAGCCTTTGGGTCATACGAAAAAGGTTCGAAATTTATTTTTTCTAAAAAATTTGAGCCCTGGTTAAGCCCGCAATCGACAAGCACGCTATCGTTTATTAAATAATTAGCGCCAGTAACAGTTTTTGCCCCGCCGCAAAATTTAAGTTTCATACCCAGTAGAGGAATTTCAAATTGAATTTTTCAATATATATCTTTTAAAAATCCTCTTAATCTTAATTTTAAAAATCTACGACCTTGCGTTGTTTTTAAATAATTTTCTCTTCTCCTTGCATCACATTCATTTATACACGTCTCGGCATAAATCAATACCAACGGTAATCTTGATTTTGTTGAAAAATTCTTTTTGGCATTATGTTCTTTTAATCTCTGCTTTAAATTTCGCGTATAACCAATATAAAACTTACCATCTTTTTTGCTAAGAAGCACATAAACATAATGCCATTTTGAAATTCTCGTACTGGGCATATGTATAATTATAGCAAATATGCCTAAAATAGGCACATTTTAAGGGCTTTACAAAAGTGAAAAAATGTGCTATAATGCTATCAGCAGTGTTAAAAGAAAAATAAAGAAAGATAAACCTATAAATATAAAGGGGGTCATATGACAAGAGAAAGGAAAGCGATTATTTGTTCCGCGATAGCAATAACAATCTTTGCGGGCCTGCTGTTTATGGTGGCAAGTCATTACTCCGCCATCTATGACCAGGCAGCTGACATTAAACCGCCGTCATTCTCGACGGCAATGTTATCGGCAGTGGTAACCGCCGCCTTGTTTGCAGGAGTAGCGTGGCTGATCTATTGCGTCGCAACTCGGCGCAAAAAGCGAAATACAGGAGATTATTATCTTTCCCGCGCCTATCTGAAAAGGAGGTGATTTTAATGGGGAAAATCGGAGAATGCGGTAGATGCGGGTGTCAGTTGTACAACAAATCAGACGCCTGCCCAAGTTGCAACGGCGATTTAGGCGAAGAAGATTCGTTCGTGCCAGTACCTTACACCAAACCGCTGGCGATAGAAGAAAATTCCGAACCTATTTCGGCGACTACTCCACTCCCAACCGAACCGCAAAAGACAGAAAAATCTACTGGTTTAGCGGCAGCAGACGACGATTCTGCCACGGATGTGTGTCCGAAATGCGGAGCTTCTATCCCTGAAAAGGACGCCGATTGCGGGAACTGTTTCGAATCTCCAGAGATTCGATATATTGGGAGAGCTCGATATTCTGCCAAATCTAAGTTCGTTCTCTTGCCCCCGCACTCACCACATCCTAAAAAACATCTATTCGGAAGATAACAGCGCTTTATCGCGCGGGGCAAGGATGTCTCCCAAGACTCCTTGCCTTATTTTTTTATCCCACACATAACAAATTATGTATGGGATTTATCTCACCGCCGACATTTTTCGCAAATCTCCGACTTCGCGAATTAAAATTTTTAAAACATAATCCAAATCTTTTTTTACAGTTTTTCTGCCAAGGGTCAAACGCAAAGAGCCGTGAATCAGCTCTTTTTTTATTCCCAAGGCCGACAAAACATGCGAGGCCGTAAAATCTGAAGACGTGCAAGCTGAGCCAGTTGATGTATAAATGCCATGAAGATCTAACCGTAAAACCAAGGCTTCACCCTCAACTCCAGAAAATAAAAGATTGATATTATTAGGCAATCTTTTTTGGACATCGCCATTTAGCTGGCAACCTTTAATTGATTTCAAAATATTTTTTATAAAATAATCGCGCAAACCCGTGAGCCGACGGCTTTCTTTTATCCTCATCTTTTCAGCGAGTTTCAATGCCTCGGCAAATCCAATAATTAACGCCGGATTTTCCGTGCCCGCTCTTAAATTATTTTCCTGCCCCCCGCCGATGATTGTCGGCTCTATTTTTACGCCTTTTTTCAAGTATAAACAGCCCACTCCTTTTGGTCCGTAAATTTTTGAGCCGTTCAAAGTAAGCGCATCAACGCCGAGCTTTTTCACGTCCAGCGGCAAAGCGCCGGCGGCCTGGCAAGCGTCACAATGAAACGCCAAGGGCGCTTCATTGGTTTTGAGTTTTGAGCTCTGAGTTTTGAGTTTATTTTTATAAATATTGATTATTTTCGAGATTTCTTTGATCGGCTGGATTGTCCCAATTTCATTATTGGCGTACATTATTGAAACCAAAATCGTTTTTTTGTTTAACGCTTTTTTAAATTCATCCAGCTTAACTATTCCATTTTTATCAACGTTTAAATAAGTTATTTTGAAACCTTCCTTTTCAAGCGCTTTCGCGGATTCCAAAACCGCCTTATGTTCTATTTTTGAGATAATTATATGATTGCCGTATTTTTTATTCGCCCGGGCAATTCCAAAAATCGCCGAGTTCGCCGATTCCGTTCCCGAACCGGTAAAAATAATTTCTTCCGGCAAAACGCCCAAAATCCCGGCGGTTTCTCGCCTGGCTTTTTCAATCGCGTCTCTGGAAATCCGGCCAAGCGAGTGCAAAGACGAGGCATTGCCGTAAAACTCCTCCATGTACGGCTTCATTTTTTTGAGCACCGCCGGCTCAATATATGTGGCGGCGGCGTAATCAAGATAGATATTTTTTCCCATTTGAAATACAATAACAATAAAGGAGTATTTTTTCAATGAACTTAAATTTATTATCAAACATCTTCAATAATGCTTCTTTTGGCGTAAAGGATGTTTTTGATATTCTCATTGTTTCAGCCCTTATTTACCTGGCGATTATCGTTCTCCAAAGGACAAAGTCCGCGCCGATTATCGCTGGCATTATCGTCCTTTTTATAATTTACAGCTTAAGCGTTTTCTTCGGCCTTGCGTTAACTGAAAAAATTTTCCACTCAATTTTCGGGTTTCTTCTTGTAATAACGGCGATAATTTTCCAAAAGGAATTGCGGAGGTTTTTTGAAATTGCCGGATTTATCGGGTTAATGCGCAAACAAATTCCGCTGTACGAAGACATCAATAAAACGATTATTAACGCCATTGAAATTTTTATCAGAAAAAACATAGGAGCTTTAATAGTTTTCCCCGGCCAAGAAAGCATCGACCGCCATCTTGAAGGCGAATTTTATTTATCGGGAAAAATTTCCGAACCATTACTATTAAGCATTTTTGACCCGTCTTCGCCCGGGCACGACGGCGCCGTTATCATAGAAGGAGACAAGATTAAAAAATTTGCGGCGCATCTGCCGTTAGCCGAAAATGTCAGGGCGGTGCGGAATTTCGGCACCCGACACAGAGCGGCTCTTGGCTTATCGGAAGTATCCGACGCGCTAATAGTGGCGATTTCGGAAGAAAAGGGGACTGTTTCCATTTGCCGGGACAAATCATTTAAAATATTGCAAAACCCCCAAGAGTTAAAAGATGTCTTGGATGATTTCTTTGAAGAAAAATTCCCCGAAAATAAATTAGCCACCTCCAAGAAGTGGCTAAGAAAAAATACTCCCCCTATAATATTGTCCCTGGTTTCGTCTTTAATAATTTGGCTTATCGCCAAGTGATTCTTCAACTATTTTTCTTTCATCCCAGGGGATTTTTTTGCCATCCTCAATACACATCCACACTTCCCCGCCCTTGCCGGTTAAAACAACCGCGTCGCCTTTCCCCGCTAAGGAAACCGCTTTTTTTATCGCTTCTTCGCGGTCAATGATTTTATATACCACTTTTTTGGAATTTTTTCCGTTTATGACAATGCCCTCGCCGACCTGATTTATTATTTCCATCGGCGGTTCGTCGTACGGGTCTTCGTTTGCCAAAATAATTTTATCGCAATATTCCGCCGCTATCGCTCCCATTGCCTGCCTTTTCCATTTATCTCTGCCTCCGCCCTGCGCCCCAAGCAAACAAATCATCTTCCCTTTTGGAGATTTTATTTTTGATTCAATAACGGCTTTATAAACCGCTTCCAGGCTCGCCGGCTCATGGGCGTAATCCACAACCACATTAAACTTTCCCGTTCTAAGCAGTTCCAGTCTGCCCGGCGGAGGTTTTATTTGCGCCATCGCTTTTTTAATTTCCGCCACTCCCACGCCCTGAGACAAAACAAAGCAAATCGCGGCCGCGGCGTTATAAACGTTAAATTTACCGATTAACGGCATTTTTATTTCCTCTCCTCCGCCGGCGCCGGCGGAAAATAGAAAACTCGTTCCGCCGGAACCGGATTTTATTTTTGTTATTTGATAAAGATTGCCTATACTGCCCCCGGGCATTTTAAGATTTGAAGTAAAAACATATTGGTTTGGAATTTTCGGCGCCAAGAAATAACCGACATTGGCATCGTCCAAATTATAAATGCCAACGCTATTTTCTTTTTCCGCCACCTTTTCAAATAATTTAACTTTTGCTTCGCGATAATTTTCAAAACTGCCATGGCGCTCAATGTGCTCTGGCGACAAATTGGTAAAAACTGCCGCGTCGTAATCTATAAATGTATGGCGATATTGCAAAATGCCTTCTGAAGACGTTTCAACCACCGCGTATTTGCATCCTTCTCTCGCCATTTTCGCCAGCAATCTTTGAAGCTGAAATCTGCCGAGCATTGTCTGTTTTGAGCCATTTATCCATTCTTTTTCTCCTATTTTAAAAAGAACCGTTGTCGCCATGCCGGTTTTAAATCCGGCAGATTCTAAAAGCTGGGCTATCAAGTAGGAAGTTGTGCTTTTGCCCTTGGTGCCCGTAACGCCAACGACGAACATTTTTTTGGAAGGAAAGCCGTAAGCCAGCGCGCCAAAATACGCCAGGCAAAAATGATACATCGGCTGCGCCAGCCGGAAAAATTTAACCGGAATTATTTTTTTAATTAATCTTAAAAGTTCATCCATATCATATAATTCGCATGCTATGCTCTAGCATAGCGCTCTATCACGTTAGAGCGCCCATGCAAACAAAAATATTATTCTTAAATCCTAAATCTTAATTCTTCTGTCTTATGTCTTATATCTTTTCTCCTATCTTCCGCTTAATATTTTGAGCGCGGCTTTTAATCTGTCCTGCAAAGTTTTTAATTTCGGCGAGATTTTTTCCGATGCTTCACGAATTTGTTTTTGTTTGTAGCCCAAGGTTTTCAAAACTTCTTCAAGTTCGGAATCAACTTCAAAATTATCATCTGTTTCCGAAAGCTTTTGATTTTTTATTTTATCGCTTAATTCCAAAATTATCCTGCTGGCTTTCTTGGCGCCAATTCCGGCAGTCTTTGTTAAAATTTCATTCTTGCCCTTGCTTATGGCGGACAAAAGGCTTTCGGCTTTCATTTCGGACAAAATTTTCAAAGCCGCTTTCGGCCCAATGCCATTTATGGAATTGAGCATTTCAAAAACGTCGCGTTCTTGCTGGTCAAAAAATCCATAAAGCTCAAAGCCATTCTGCGAGCTATGGAAATAACAAAGCAGATTAACTTTTTCTCCTATCTTGGGAAGCTTTTGAAAAGTTTTTTGGGTTATTGAAACTTTAATGCCCAAGCCCGCAACATCAACTGCCGCAAATTGGCGGGTTTTGGCGATTAATTTTCCCGAAATTGAATATATCATGAATTTAGTATCTCGTATTTTGTATTTAGTATCAAGCCCCGAAAATTTGACACAAGAACGTCTATTATATATTCTATATACCAAATACTTAATACGAAATACTAACCTATGCCAATAATTCAATCAGCTAAAAAAGCCCTGCGGCAAAATACCCGCCGGCGCAAAGCAAATGTCAAAAGAAAAACCGATTTAAGAACGGTTGTTAAACAATATAAAAAACTGATAGCTTCCGGGCAAAAAGACAAAGCAAAAGAATACCTTTCAAGCGTTTATAAGAAGTTTGATAAAACAGCAAAAACCAAGCTTATAAAGAAAAATAAAGCTTCCAGGATGAAATCCAGACTTTCTAAAATGCTTAAATAAAAAAATCCCGCTTAATGCGGGATTTTTGTGAGTTGAGGGAATAAATTTTATTCTTTCCCTCCTCCCATCGCTTTTAATGACAACCCAATTCTTCCATTCTCAACTTTCACAACCTTCGCTTTAACAATATCGCCCATGTGAATCACGTCTTCAACTTTTTCAACAAATCCGTTTTTAAGTTCGGACACGTGGATCATTCCGTCTCTGCCTCCGCCCAAGTCCACAATCGCGCCGAAGTCTAAGATTTTTATTACCGGGCCTTCAACTATTTCTCCGGGCATAAATTGGTGCGTGATAATTTCAATTTGTTTGGCAGCCGCCGCGGCGCTTTCTTTTGTCGCGCCGGCAACATAAACTTTTCCGGTTTGTTCAACGTCTATGCTTAAAGCTCCCGTTGAACTGATTATGCCGTTTATTGTTTTTCCTCCCGGGCCGATTACTTCACCGATTTGCTCGGGGTCAATTTGCATTGAGATGATACTCGGCGCGTAAGCCGAAGTCTCGGCTCGCGGTTTTTCAATCACGGCCTTCATAACGCCGAGAATTTCAAGCCTGGCTTTTTTTGATTGTTCAAAAACTTCTCCCAAGACATCGGCGCTAACGCCTTCTATTTTAACGTCCATCTGAATGGCGGTTATACCCTCCGTTGTACCGGCAACCTTGCAATCCATATCGCCATAATGGTCTTCCGGACCCTGGATGTCGGTGAGAATTTTGTATTTTTCTTTGTCGCTCATCAAGCCCATCGCGATTCCCGCGACCGGCTTTTTAATCGGCACACCGGCGTCCATCAAAGCCAGCGAACCGGCGCAAGTTGAAGCCATTGAAGACGAACCGTTTGAAGAAAGAATCTCCGAAACTACGCGGATAACATAAGGAAATTCATCTTGCGAAGGAATCATTGAACGCAAAGCTTTTTCCGCCAAAGCGCCATGGCCTATTTCGCGCCTGCCCGGGCCACCTAACCTGCCCACTTCTCCTGTTGAAAAAGGCGGAAAGTTATAATGAAGCATAAATCTCTTTTTAGAAGTGGCTTCTATTGTTTCAAGCAATTGCTCCGACCCCGGAGGAGCTAAAGTAACAACCGCCAATGATTGCGTATTACCGCGTTGAAAAACAGCCGAACCGTGAAGGCGTTTGAATAAGCCCACTTCGCCGTAAAGCGGGCGGAGTTCGTCATTTTTTCTGCCGTCGGGCCTTTTGCCTTCGCCAAGAAGCTTGGCATGGACAAGCGCGTCTATTTCTTCTTCAAATATCGCATCCACTTTGCCGAGCAAAGATTCCTCAATCCCGCCTTCGGCTAAGTTAATTTTCAAATCTTTTTTCAAGGCATCCAAATT
This sequence comes from bacterium, assembly GCA_021817915.1. Lineage (GTDB taxonomy): Bacteria > Patescibacteriota > Minisyncoccia > UBA6257 > UBA9933 > QYPD01. The sequence continues at coordinate 8,492 of JAKAFV010000007.1, forward strand.
ATTATGCATTTCGGTTTTCGCGGGAACATAAATCGCTTCTTCAAGCTTACCTTTCAAAAATTCTTTTACTTTGGCTTTTAATTCCGAAATATCCGCGAATTCAATTTCAACTTTTTTCTTGCCCGCTTTTGAAATTACATCTTTCTGAAAAGAGATAAGTTTTTTAATTTCTTCATGGGCAATTTTGAAAGACTCAACCACGTCTTTTTCCTGCGCTTCGTTGCCGGCGAGCTCTATCATATTTATTTTGTCCTGCGCTCCCGAAACAAAAGCTTCAAGGGAAATATTTTCTTTTTCAATAAGGCTGGAATTTAACGGGTTGATTTCCGTTTTGCCGTCTTTAAAGCGCGCGAGCTGAGTTCCCGCGACCGGGCCATTCCACGGAATATCCGAAATTGCCAAAGCAACCGACGCCGTAATCAAACCGATAAACTCGGCGCCATTTTCTCCGTCATAAGACAAAACCGTAATGACAACCTGCACATCCCTGCGAAGCCTTTGGTCAAAAAGCGGGCGCAATGTCCTGTCTATTAATCTGCCCGACAAAACCGCGTCTTCCGAAGGCCTGCCTTCGCGCCTGACAAATCTGCTGCCGAGAATTTTTCCGGCAGAATAAAATTTCTTCTCAAAATCAACCGTTAAAGGAAAGTAGTCTGTATTTTTATCTTCTTTCCCCATGGTAACGGCAACCAAAATTGAAGTGTCCCCGTAAGTGCCTAAAACCGCGGCATTCGCCTGTCCGGCCAAATCCGAAGTTTCAAGCGTTAAAGTCCTGCCCGCTATTTCCGTGGTAAATTGTTTTCTGTTTAAACTCATGTTTCGTATAAATGCGATGCGAATATACGAACACATACTAATGATACAAATAAATTATTATCTTATTGGTATAATTAGTATGAATTAGTATATTGGTATCGCACTTTGTTATTTTTTATTTCTTATGTCTTACTTCTTATTTCTTATTTCTTATTTCTTTAAAATAATTCTTGGTTTCTTTTCTATATCAACGAACGAATCCGCCACCTCCTTTAACTTCGCGGAGGCGCTTCTGCCGAAAGCCGCCACTTCAACTTCTTTGCCCAAGCCCCACTTAAGGTACTCAACCAAAGGAATAAAGTCTCCGTCTCCCGTAACCAGGATTACGACGTCTACGGAATTTGCCATTCTTATGGCGTCGACCGCCATTCCTACGTCCCAATCCGCTTTTTTCATTCCACCGGGAAAGATTTGCAAATCTTTTACTCTGAGCTCAATCCCGTTTTTTTCAAGCGCTTCAAAAAATGAAGCCTCGCCGAAAGCCGTTTCGCTTTTAACAACATAGCCCATTGAACGGATAAGATTGCGTCCAGCAAGAAGCTCTTTAAGAAGTTCGCGATAATTAACCCGCGCGGAATAAAGGTTTTTCGCGGAATGATACAGGTTTTGGATGTCTATAAAAATTCCAACCCTTTGAGATTTATGAATCATATGAGCGATACCAAACTACGAATTCATCCGAATCTACGAAATATATCCGAAAACGCTTATATACTTTCGGATTTGTTCGAATTGTTCGGATTTTAATTTTCGGATTACTTCTTTAAGCCCAAACTTTTTATCATTGAAGCGTGGCTCTTAGGATTTGTTTTTGATAAATAGTCCAAAAGTTTTTTTCTTTTTGAAACCATTTTTAAAAGCCCCCTTCTTGAATGATTGTCTTTCGGATGTTTCTTCAAGTGGTCAACGAGTTCAAGAATTTGCTTGTTCAAAAGAGCCGCCTGAACTTCGTTTGAGCCAGTATCTTTTTCGTGGGTGCGAAAATCTTTTATTAAATTTTGCTTTTTACGGGTAGTTAACATATTTCCAAGAATAATTTATTTTCATTTATAAGTCAAGATTATCCGTAAATCACTTGACTATTAATAACTTACTGATTACTATTCTATCTATTATCCCAGTAACACTACTTCAATGTTTCATTTTTACGGATAAAAATGAAAGAGTGGGTTGCTGGGCAAAAGATTAAATTAAAGACATTATATCCGGCTAATCACGATTTATCGTGATTAAGTTGAAGTAGTGTCACTGGGTATGGTATTAAACGCGACAAAAAAGAATAACTCGTACGTGGCTCACGCATTGAAAAACGACCCCGATTCCATTCCTTTTTTAAGGGACGGAGAAATCGTTGACGCAAAGCTTATGCAAAAAAACCCGCGCTCGGCATTTTTTGACTTGGGCAAATTTGGCACGGGCTCGGTTTACGGAGTGGAATTCGCGAATGCCAAATCAATCTTGAAAGAGCTTAAAATCGGCGAAGCGATTTCGGCGAAAGTTTTGAGCGCTGAAGACGACGAAGGACACGTGGAACTTTCACTCGCCAGCGCCCATCATCAAAAAAACTGGCAGAAGCTTAAAGAAATAAAAGACAGCAACGAGCCTATTACGGTAAAAATCATCGGCGCCAATAGCGGAGGCTTGGTTGCGAATGTTAATGAAATCAAAGCCTTTCTTCCGGTTTCCCAGCTCGCGGGAGAACATTACCCGAGAGTTGATGACGCGGACAAATCAAAAATTCTCGCGGAGCTTAGAAAGCTCGTCGGCGAAGAAATAAAAGTCAGAATATTGGATATCAATCCGAGAAACGAAAAATTAATCATTTCTGAAAAAGGCGCTTTTGAAAACGACATCAAAGAGCTTCTTTCCAAATACAACGCGGGAGACATCGTTGATTGCGTAGTTTCCGGAATTGCCGACTTTGGCGTTTTTGTGAAATTCATAGACAATCCG
>JAKAFV010000073.1 GCA_021817915.1 bacterium
TAAGCAATAATACAGAATCCACCATCGTTAAGCCGCGCTCAACTTCACCACCAAAATCGGCGTGTCCGGGCGTATCGACGATATTGATCCGATAATCTTTCCAGTTAACTGCCGTATTTTTCGCCAAAATGGTGATACCACGCTCTCCTTCGAGCTCGTTGGAATCCATAATAAGGTCTTTCGGCGCGTCGGTCTTCATTTTGAAATTTTCAGATTGCCTTAAAAGAGCATCAACCAATGTGGTTTTGCCGTGATCAACATGCGCGATAATGGCTATATTTCTTATATTCATAGTTTATACACTAAAAATGCCCGTGAGGGCGTTTCATTGAAACTGATTAAAGAATACATCTGTTTATCCACTATTACAAGTCTTAAATAAAAAATGCTTATAATTTCAAATTTAACAGAAAAAGATTATAATAGTATGTATGTTTTTTTCGCTTGAACAAGCAACGGAGCTTTTAATCCAGTATAAATATTTAATTCTTTTCCCGGTTGTGGTAGTCGAAGGGCCGATAGCGACCGTTATCGCCGGTTTTATTATCTCCCTTGGAATTATGAATTTTATTCTGGCTTATTTCGTGGTCGTTTTTGGAGATATAACCGGCGACGCGATTTATTACGCCATCGGCCGTTGGGGGCGGGAAAGTTTTTTAGAGAAGTGGGGCAAATATATCGGCTTCCCGGTTGAAAAAATCGTTCCAATTGAAAAACACTTTGAAAATCACGGTGCCAGGACTTTATTTATAGGGAAAATGGCGCATGGCATCGGCGCGGTGTTTCTTATTGCCGCCGGCCTGGTCAAAATGCCTTTTTTAAAATTCATTTCCGCTAATTTCTTGGCGACATTGGTTAAATCGCTCGGTTTGTTGCTAATAGGCTATTTTTTCGGCCAAGCGATAAGCAAAATAAATTCCATTCTTGAATTTATCGGCGCTATTTCAATTAGCGCCGGAATTATAATAATTTTCATATTTTTCCATTACTATAAAAACAAAGAGCCGGGCTAGTCCGGTATTGGATAATTTATTATGGGAAACAGCCAATTTAAGCAAAAATTTATAGAAACCGAAAACGGGAAAATTTTTTATTTTTGCGACTTGTCTTTTCCGGGCAGGCCGACAGTTATTTTGCTCCACGGGCTTTCTTCAAACCACACCACATGGGATTATCCAATGGAGGTTTTGCGCCGCCATAAATACAACGTCTTGGCGCCGGACTTGCGGGGCCACGGGCTATCGGATAAATCAAAAAGGAAAGAGCTTTATAAAATGCCAATTTTTTCCAATGATTTAAATGAAATAATAAAACAAGAAAAAATTGATAATTTTGTTTTGGTTGGTTATTCATTCGGCGGGCAAATCGCCTTTGAATATATTGATGAATATCCGGAACGCGTTAAAGGACTGATATTAATAAGCGCGAACCACGTTAATCCCTTTAAGTATTGGAAAATTGATTTTTTGTCGCCAATCGCCGCCGGATTGGTAAATCTATTTGCTTTCGCGCTTTTGTGGCAAAAAAGAAAAAATTATTATTATTATCAGCATGGAAAAGCCGAGGGTTATTGGAATTCCGTAAGGCACGGTTTGATGACAATGCCTTTATCCATAAATTTATGGATGATTTCAGGCATGGCAAACATCAATTTTAAAGAATCAATTAAAAAAATAAAAGTTCCCTCTGTTATTGTTTGGAGCAAAAAAGACGTTTTTATTACCAGGGCGGAAATTAACGACATCGCGAAAGCGATTAAAGGAGCCGAAATTATCATTCCTCAAAATGAAAGCCACTTTATCGGAACGGATTCCCAAGGAGAAACAATTGAAATTATTCTTAATTTCCTTAATAATAAAGATTAAATCAATCCGAAAATTTACAATCCGAATAATTCGAACAAATCCGAAAACGCATACAAAAATACCCTTCGGATAATTTCGTAGATTCGAATGAATTTGTAGTTTTGGATCGCATATTATGAAAATAGCTATTTTTAGCGACACATTCCCCCCTCAGCCAAACGGCGTGGCAAACGTCGCTTACCAATCGGCGAAAAATTTGGCGAGTCTAGGGCACAAAGTGATTGTTTTTACGATTGCCAAAAAAACAATTGACGATTCAAATTTAGAAAATTTGAAAATAGTCAGGCTTCCTTCTTTACCCGCTCTCGCCTACCCCGGCGAACGGCTGACTATTCCTCTGGGAATATCATTCCCCTATTTAAAAAAATTCAAACCAGACGTAATTCACGTTCATACTCCTTTTTCCGTCGGCCTTGAAGGCGCTTTGGCGGCAAAACTTTTTAAAATTCCCCTTGTCGGCACGCATCACACTTTTTACGACCACTATCTCAAACACATCAAATTGGATTATGATTGGATGAAAAAGTTTTCCTGGAAGTGCTGTGTTGGCTTTTATAATTTTTGCGACTTAGTCATAAACCCGTCAAAAGCGCTTACCGACGCGCTAAAAGAAAGAGGGCTTAAAATACCGGCTGAAGTAATAAGAAATTCCATTGACACCGCTTTGTTCCAGCCGGTTTCAAACGTTAAAGAAAAAAAGCTTATAAAAAAGAGCTTCGGCATTGAAAACAAATCCGCGGTTTATATGGGCAGATTAAGCTATGAAAAAAGCATTGATAAAGTAATAAAAGCGTTCGCTATTATGCTTGAAAAAAG
>JAKAFV010000074.1 GCA_021817915.1 bacterium
GGCATCGACGGCGCTATTATCACTAATCCTAAAGTTTGGGAAGCCAGCGGCCACGTTAAGAATTTTGTTGATCCGTTAGTTGAATGTAAAAAGTGCCATCATCGTTTTAAGGCAGACGACATCGATAGCGATAAGTGCCCTGATTGCAACGGGCCTTTAACCGAGCCAAAAATTTTTAACATTTTAGTCCCAACTCAGCTAGGCGTAATTGAAGGCGAAAAAACAGAAACTTATTTAAGGGGCGAAGCGTGCCAAACTATATATTTGGATTATAAAAATGTTTTAAATACGTCGCGCTTAAAAATTCCTTTCGGCGTTTGCCAAATCGGCAAGGCTTTTCGAAACGAGGTGACACCCGGAAATTTTTTATTCAGGCAACGGGAGTTTGAACAATGGGATTTACAATGGTTTTGCCATCCCAGCGAAATGGAGAAATGGTTTGAATATTGGAAGAGCGAAAGAATGTCCTGGTTCAAGAGTGTTTTTACCCATCCGGAAAATCTTGGTTTTTATAAGCATGAAAAATTGGCGCATTACGCCAAAAAAGCATACGACATTGAATATACCGCTTCGCCCATAGGCAAAGAAATGGAAGGCATACATTGGCGCGGAGATTGGGATTTATCCAGGCATGCGGAGTTTTCCGGGCAGGATTTAAGCTATACCGATTTGGAAACCGGCGAAAAATTTATTCCCAATATTATTGAAACTTCGGGCGGAGTGGATCGCGCGTTTTTGTTTTTGCTGTTAGACGCTTACGCCGAAGAAGGAGACAGAGTTATTTTAAAACTTGATTCCAGATTGGCGCCATATAAAGCCGCGGTTTTTCCGTTGCTCGCGAACAAGCCGGAGCTGGTTGAAAAAGCGAAAGAAATTTATAATGATTTGCGGAAAGATTTTATGGTTGCCTGGGACGACAGGGGCAATATCGGCAAGCGTTATTATTCTCAGGACGAAATTGGCACGCCGTTTTGCATTACAGTTGATTTTGACAGCTTAAAAGACGACACCGTTACGATTCGCGACCGCGATACGGCAAAGCAAGAAAGGATAAAAATAAAAGATTTGGCAGGCAGGTTAAAATAATCTTTATGAATCGATTTTTGGAAATCCTTCCAGGCGCTCTTGCCTGGGCAACAATAGCTTTAATGATTTTGCTTTCATGGCTCGCGCCGGCGTGGGTAGCTGTTTTTATAATTCTCTTTGATATTTATTGGCTTCTTAAAACAGTTTATCTTTCGTTCCATCTCCGGGCGAGTTTTGGCAAAATACGGGAAAATTCTAAAATAGACTGGCTGGATAAATTAGCTAAGGGCGATAATTTAAAAAATGGAAAATGGGAAGATATTCATCACTTAATTATTCTTCCAATGTACAAAGAGCAGTACGAGGTTGTCAGGGAATCTTTTGCTTCGTTGGCAAACATCAATTATCCCAAAGATAAATTAATTGTTGTTTTGGCGCCGGAAGAAAGGGCGGGAGAAGAAACGCGCGAAACTGCCCAAAAGATAGAAAATGAATTTAAAGATAAATTTTTTAGATTTTTAACGGTGTATCACCCGGCGGATTTGCCCGGCGAAATTTCAGGCAAAGGTTCAAATCAGGCTTGGGCGGCGAAAGAAGCAAAGAAAACAATAATAGATCCGTTAAAAATTCCATACGAAAATATTTTGCTTTCGGTATTTGACGTTGATACTCAAGTGCCGTTTGATTATTTCGGCAGATTAACCTATGTATTTTTAACTTGCGAAAAACCGCAACGTTCAAGCTTCCAGCCCGTTCCATTATTCACGAATAATATTTTTCAAGCGCCGGCGCTGGCAAGAGTTATTGCCTTTTCTTCGACGTTCTGGCAAATGATTCAGCAATCTAGGCCGGAACGATTAACGACATTTTCTTCGCATTCAATGCCCTTTAAGGCGATTGTGGAAATAGGATTCTGGGATAAAGATGTTGTTTCCGAGGACTCGCGAATTTTTTGGCAATGCTACCTTCATTATGGCGGCGATTGGCGCGTAGAGCCGCTTTTTTGCTCGGTTTCAATGGACGCGAATGTGGCGCCGGCTTTTTGGAAAACAATGGCTAACCAGTACAAACAACAGCGCCGTTGGGGCTGGGGATGCGAAAACATCCCTTATTTCTTAAAAGGGTTCAGAAAAGATTCGGCTAGTGAAAAAAGAATTTCAGCCGGGAAAAAATTGTATTGGACATTTAATATAATTGAAAGTTTCCATTCATGGGCGACAAATACAATTATGCTGTTCGCGCTTGGCTGGTTGCCGTTGTTTTTAGGCGGAGCAAATTTCAATTTTACCCTGCTCTCTTATAATTTGCCCCAAATAACAAGGCTTATTATGACCTTGGCAATGGTCGGAGTCGTCAGTTCGGCGATTCTAAGCGTTATTCTTCTTCCGCCGAAGCCTGTTTGGTTTAAAAAACGGCATTATGTTTTTTATTTTTTCCAATGGCTTTTGATGCCCGTTACTTTAATTTTATTCGGCGCTATCCCAGGCCTTGAGGCGCAAACTAGAATGATGCTTGGCGGGAAATTCAGGCTGGGTTTTTGGGTCACTCCGAAACATAGATGATTGGAGAATTTGATAATTAGATAATTAGTTTTTCAAGGCAGATTTTAAAAATAAACAGGCACCATGA
>JAKAFV010000075.1 GCA_021817915.1 bacterium
ATTACTAAAAAGTTTTTTAATTTCTTCAAAACCCATCATTTTGGTCGTAGGTTGTCTGCCCTCCGACTTGTCCGCCAAAGCTTTAGCGATGGTGGAAGCTTTAGCGAAGGAGGGTTTCTTGCTATCTGACGTCATTATGTCCAAGACTTCGACAATATCTTTTGTGCAACCAAAATTCACAAGCCCGTTTTCCTTAAATTCCAGAAGTGCTTTTTGTATTGACTGCCCGCCGATAAAAACCGGTAAAATCGGTTTTTTCTTGGAAAATGAGCCGAGCAATTTTGCCGTTTCTTCGGCTTGGGTCATCATCTGAGGAGTAAGTACGGTAATAATAGCGTCAATATTTTTTTCATTAACCAGAATTTTTAAAGCGCTTGCGTAGCGGCTGCTTAAGGCGTCGCCGATAATATCAACCGGATTATTTACGGCGGCCATCGGCGGCAGAATCTTTTTAAGCGCCTTTTTGGTTGGATTTTTCAGAGTTGCCAGTTCTAGTGATTTAGAAAGGTCTATCAAATCTGCCGCTACAACTGACGGCCCGCCGCCATTGGTTAAAACAGCTAAACGCTTTAATGGCTTGAAAATGCCCATATGAAATAGTTTGGCGAAGTTGAAAAACTGCCTTATAGATTCTACGGTTATAACGCCGGATTCATGGCAGGCAGTGGCGAATACGGAATCTTCTGGCGCGAGCGATCCGGTATGCGAAGCTACCGCGGCCATTCCTTTTACACTTCTGCCGGCTTTTAGAACAACAATTGGCTTTTTGCGTGTGATTTGATTCGCCAGCCGCATAAACTTTTTTCCATCACTCACTTTTTCAAGATATAGCATTATTGCTTTGGTATTTTTATCATCCGCCAGATATTGTAAAAATTCTATTTCAGTTAAGCCCGCCTCATTGCCCAAACTCACAAATTTAGAAAATCCTATCCCTCGGTTTTTCGCCCAGTCGAGCATTGCGGCTCCCAGCGCGCCCGATTGCGAAATAAATCCGATATTTCCTTTTTCCGACATATTCGCCGCAAACGAAGCGTTGAGGTTGGTATAAGAATCGATTACTCCAAGGCAATTTGGACCAAGAAGCGTTATTTTATATTTTTTCGCTATTGATTTTATTTCTTCTTCAAGCTCCGCTCCGCCCTTTCCGGTTTCTTTGAATCCGGATGAAACGATAATTACGTTAGGTATCTTTTTCTTTCCGCATTGTTCCAAAACCCGCGGGACGATTTTTGAGGGGAGCGCTATTAAAGCTAAATCGACAGGATCTTTTATATCAAGAACCGAAGCAAAAGAGGAGAGATTTAAGATTTTTTTATACCCAGGGTTTACCGGATAAATTTTTCTCCGCCAATCGGCAGATTTTTCGGCCAGCAAATTTTTAATCAAAGAATAACCAACTTTGTCTTTGTTGGGTGAAGCGCCGATAACGGCTATTGATTTGGGATTAAAAAGGTTTGATAAATTCAATTTGTTTCAAATAAATAAAAATTTTTCTTGTTACCGTTCACTCGCCAAGCGAGCTCGTTCACTGGCGTTCGTCGCTCGCTCTCTCGTTTTATTTGAACCGCGTCCGTTTGCTCCTCAAGCCGCGCTCGAAAACTCTTTATTTTTTTATTTATGTTATTTATGAATAAAGCGATTCTTCAAATGTCGGTTTTTCCACCTTGTAAAAAACCCCTAACGCTATTTTTTCTTCTTGTATCAGGGCTTTTTTAATGGCGGTTTCAAGTTTTTTAGAAGGGTATTTTTTATCAAGCCAATAAGTGTGGTTGTTATAAAAATCTCGGGTATCGTAAAAAGTAATACAGGGCTGGATTATATCCACAAAAGAAAATCCTTTATGTTCAATGGCCTGCTTCATAATTTTTTTCGTGCCGTCAATATCTCCGGCGTAAGTGCGGGCCACAAAAGTCGCGCCAGCGGAAAGCATTAAAAGAAGGGGATTAAATGGTTCCTCCATACTTCCCGAAGGAGTTGATTTCCCTTTAAATCCCTTGGGACTGGTGGCCGTTGCTTGTCCGGTGGTTAGGGCAAAAACCTGGTTGTCGTGTATAAAAAGATTCACATCGGAATTTCTTTTCGCCGCGTGTATTAAATGTTCGGCTCCTTCCGAATACGAATCGCCGTCTCCGCTAAAGCCGACCACCTGAAGTTCGGGATTGGCAATTTTTATTCCCTGCATTGTTGGAAGCAATCTTCCGTGAAGCGAAGTGAAAGTATTTACGTTTAAATAATCGGTAATTTTTCCGTGGCAGCCAATGCCGCCGACTGCGACAAGATTTTCAAGCTTTAAGTTCCCTTCGGTTTTCAGTTCTTCAACAAGTTTTCTGAAGGCGACAAGAATTGCCGAGTTAGGGCACCCGGGGCACCAGGTTATTTTTGCGCTTGTGGCTAAGTTTTCCATATCCTGTAGTGAAATTTCAATTTATTAAATTTTTCTTTAAATAGAAATATTCTTTTAAACGACGTTTTAATAGGCGATTGCCTTGTGTTGTTTTAAGATATTTTTCTCTGCGTTTGGTGTCATTTTCGTTAAGGCACGCCTCATAGTATATGCATTTCCATGGTTTATGTGGCTTGGTGGAAAAATTTAATCCTTGATTATATTCTTTTATCCTTTTAATCAAATCGTTTATATATCCAATATATA
>JAKAFV010000076.1 GCA_021817915.1 bacterium
TAAAAACGGATTTGTCGCCCACTAAAATAGAAAAAGTAAAATAAAACAGTAGGATTTCTAAAAGAAAGGGACACCAATTTGATTTAAAGGATTATTCCATCGCTATAATTCATTCTTTGGACGAATTGTTTTAAAAACCGATTTGGTTTTGGCTTCAGTGGCATAGTATACTATACCCCTGGTTTTTAATTTGGAATTTGAAAAATAACTCTTTTATTATTCAAATAAATAATAGTGTGATATGATTACACGACTCCGGTGTGTATTTTTTTTGCTAAACAAGATTCTTCGTCCGCCGATTGGCGGACTCTGAATAACAAGATGATATGAAAAAACTCAAAGACCTAAAAAATGAATATTTAAACGCTCTTCGGGTTGGGTGGTTTTTGTCTTTACGGCAAATAAAACACGCGGGAAAAGGCACCACAGTTCTTATTGTGTTTATTATGATTCTTACTTTTTTGAATTTAGTAGTCGTCTCGGGGCTACTTTTAGGACTAATCGTCGGCTCTTTTGAGCAATTCAAAGAAAGCTATTCCGGAGACGTATTAATCACTTCCGCTTCCGGACGGGAATATATTGAAAATTCTCCGGAACTAATTTCTTTTCTTAAGCACGATCCAAAAGTTAAAGCCTTATCAACCCGCCACGCCATTAACGCCCAGGTTTTAGGAACTCTAAACAGCTTGCCTGAAAAAAATGAGAGTCCCAACCAAATAACCGCCGGCTTGTCCGGAATAAATCCCGTAGAAGAAGAAAAAGTAACCGGATTTTCCAAATTTGTGGCATACGGCAAAATGCTGGAACCGGATGAATCGGGCTATATATTAATAGGAGCGAGTTTAATCAAAAAATATTCGGCGTATGCCGACGCCAACTTCCCCGGGCTTACTCTTCTTGAAAACGTCGAGGTAGGCAGCCGGGTCCGGCTAACCATTATGAGAAAGGGCGGCGAAAATATCAGCAAAGAATTTATTGTTAAAGGAATAGTAAAAAGCAAAATCGACCAAGTTTCCGCGAGAGTATTTATCAACGGCGCGGAACTTAAAAGTCTTTTGCCGGTAAACAAAGAGCAGTACCAAGAAATCGCAGTGAAAACAGAACCGAATTACCCCCCGCAATTAGTTAAAGAAATCAAAAATTTTTTGGGCTCTCATGTCGCCCGGGTACAAACCAGCGACGAAGCAATCCCCTCATTTTTACGGGACATTGAAACCACTATGAGAATTTTAGGAAACGCCTTGTCTTCGTTCGCTTTGGCTGTGGCGTCAATCACGATTTTTATCGTTGTGTATATAAAAGCGGTTACGAAGAGAAAGTTTATCGGGATTATGAAAGGCATCGGCATTTCTCCGCGCGCCATTGAATTCGCTTATATTTTCCAGGCGCTGTATTACGGAATCGTTGGGTCGGCCATCGGCCTGTTGCTCACTTTTGGATTTTTAAAGCCTTATTTCGACGCGTACCCGATTAATTTTCCTTTTTCAGATGGAATTCTCGTTGTCACCCCGGACAGCGCCGCTCTTCGTCTTTTTATTTTACTGGCCGTCACTCTTATAGCCGGATACGTACCGGCAAAATTAATTGTCAGGGAAAATACTCTTGACGCGATTTTGGGAAGATGAGCTAAAAATTAGAATTTAGAAAATAGAAATTAGAAATAAACACAATAATGATCAAAGCGGAAAATTTAATGAAAATATACGGCAAGGGCGACCTTGCGGTCAGCGCGTTAAAAAATATCAATCTTGAAATTAAAGAAGGCGCGTTTGTCGCGATTGTCGGACCTTCGGGCGCGGGTAAATCCACTTTGCTTTACCAGCTTTCGCTTTTGGACGAACCGACCTCGGGAGAAATATATCTGGCCGGAGAAAAAACCTCGTATTTAAGCCAGGCTGAAAAAACCGCAATCCGGCTTAATAAATTAGGGTATGTATTCCAAGACTATGCGCTCTTACCGGAGCTCACCTCTACTAATAACGTGGCTCTTCCGATGCTTATGCAAGGAATGCCTACGGCGTCCGCCAGAGAAAAAGCCAAAGAAGCCCTGGAATACATCGGTCTTTCCGATAAAATAAAAAACTTACCCGCCCAACTTTCAGGCGGACAACAGCAACGCGTGGCAATCGCCCGCGCAATCGCACACAACCCAAACATTATTTTTGCCGACGAACCAACGGCTAATTTGGATTCGGGAAACGGCAAGTTAGTAATGGAGGTTTTTAAAAAACTTAACAGCGAAGGACAAACGATAGTAATGGTTACCCACGAAGAAGAATATTCCAAATACGCCAGCCGAGTAATAACTTTAAAAGACGGGGAAATTGTTTCGGACGAGTCCCATTAGGTTGCCGCGAGCATTTTGTAATCTTTTTCAAAAAATTTCTTGGCAATTTGGAAAACGCCGAAGGTTATAAAAAACGCCGAAAAAACGTCTATAGAATAATGGTAATGCCCGAGTATGACGATAACCGCCCCGATTATCGAAAGCGTAAAAAATAAATCCTTCAACCGGTTATGCTTCCAAAAAATAAGGGCGATAAGAAACGGGTATCCCGTATGAGCCGAAAAAAATAAATCGTCCCCAGAGCTCAATTTGTGGAAAAAATCGCTGCTGCTGCTAATCAACATATCTTGAGGCGGGCCTATATGA
>JAKAFV010000077.1 GCA_021817915.1 bacterium
GCCAAAAGCGGGGGTTTTTGATTTATAGACTCTTAAATAAAAACGGCATATAATAAAAATATGTCGTTTTTAAGAACGGAAAAAATTAAGCTTTCGCCGATAAAACAGATGGAGCTTCTGGCTTCGCAAATTCCTGATGTGGTTTCTCTGGCACAGGGCATTCCTTCTTTTGACACGCCCGAGGTAATAAAAAAGGCCGTGCTTAAAGCATTGGGGAGGGGAGTGGCGGCGAAATATTCTCTTACTTACGGTTTGCCCGAACTTCGCGAGGCGATTGAGCAGAAATTGGCGGATGAAAAAATGTATTATGATTTTGAAAAAGAAATTATCGCCACTGTCGGTTCAATTGAAGGAATCACCGCGAGTTTGATTTCAATAATCAACGAAAAAAAAGATGAAGTTATTTTATTTTCTCCAAGCTACGCTTCTTATCCCGAGGCGGTGAAAGTCGCCGGCGGAAAACCCATTTTCTCGGGCTTGATTGAAAAAGACGGCTGGAAAATAGACTTTGCCGATTTAGCGAAAAAGATAAACGCGAAAACTGCCGCGATTTTGTTTTGCAACCCGAATAATCCCACAGGCACGATTTTCTCCAAGGAAGATTTGTTTAAATTGGCGGAATTGGCGTGGAAAAAGAAAATTTTTGTGATTTGCGACGAGGTTTACAAAGATTTTATATATGAAAGCGGAGATTGCTTCTTTTCACTGGCGCAGATACCCGATTTAAGGAAGATGGTTATTAGGGTTTTCAGCATGTCCAAGATTTACGCCATGACGGGCTGGCGCATCGGCTTTGTCCATAGTGATGAAGAAAATATCTCGGAAATAGTGAAGGTTCATGACGCGCTGGTAACTTGCGCGCCCACGGTTTCGCAGTACGCGGCAATCGCCGCAATGGAATTCGCCGATAAGGAGGCCGGGGAATTCTGCCGGCAATATCAGGAGCGCCGCGATTTGATTTGCGGCCATTTGGACGACATGCCGGAAATTTTCTCATACCAAAAGCCGAACAGCTCTTATTTTGTTTTCCCGAAGATAATAAAAAATAACAAGAAAGGAAAGGTGAATTCCTGGAATTTTGCCACCGATTTATTGAATAAGGCCAAGGTGGCGGTTGTGCCCGGAATAGCCTTTGGTCCCTCGGGAGAAGGGCATATAAGGCTGTCTTTCGGCAGGGATACAAAAGATATACATGAAGCGATGAAAAAAATGAAAAATTATTTAAATGAACAATCTGTTTAAATCAATAGTAAAATTTTTCTTGAAATGGTCAGCCAAAATATATGTTTGGCGCATAAAACCGCACGCGATATTCGTTGCCGGAACGGTTGGCAGGCACTGGATAAAAGAGAGCGTTGTTGAAGCGCTTAAGGAAAAAAACTTTCCGGTCAGGGCGAACAAAAAAAATTTCAACGCCGAAATCGGCCTGCCCCTTTCCATTTTAGATTTGCCTTCGGGCGAGGGAAGCTTTATTTCCTGGATAAAAATAATTCACAGCGCAATAAAAAAAGCTTTTAAGGCAAAACCGCCGATGACAAAAGAGTTCCTTATTTTGGAAGCGGCGATAGACAGGCCCGACGGGATGAAATATTTATTGAGCATCATCAAGCCGAAAACGGTTATTCTTACCGGCATAACAATGATATACGCCGAAAATTTTGAAAATCTTGATGAAATCGCTTCGGAGTATAAAATTTTATTAAAAAAATTGCCGTGGAATGGATTGGCGATTTTAAATTTTGACGATGAACGGATAAAAAGCCTGGCGGAGTCTTCGGACAGGAGAATAATAAGCTACGGCTCTTCAAAAGACGTTGATTTCGCGATTGAGCATTCCCAAAAAATTTCCGACGGCCAAAAATTGGAAATAAAAATAAACCATTTGGCGAAAAAAGTTTCGGTTAAAATAGGCCGTTTTGGCAGGCACCACATTTACGCGGCTTTGGTCAAGGAAATAATAAAAGAGAATTTTAAGATTTCGGCCATCGATTTTTTCAAGCAAATACGGGACTAAAACGGGCATTGACCTTGGGGTTTTTTCGGCTAAAATCATAGCTATGACTACTTCTCCAATCCAAGAAATCAAAGACCGCTTGGACATTGCCGATTTTATCCGTTCTTATATTACTCTTTTGCCGGCAGGCAAAAATTTCAAAGCTGTTTGCCCTTTTCACAAAGAAAAAACTCCTTCTTTTATTGTTTCGCCAGACAGGCAGACTTGGCATTGCTTTGGCTCTTGCTCGGAGGGCGGGGATATAATCAAGTTTTTGATGAAATACGAGAATTTGGAGTTTTACGAAGCGCTGAAAATTTTAGCGGAGAAGGCGGGGATAGAGCTTAAAAAAACAAATCCGTTGGAGCACCGGCAATTTGGAATACTTTATGACATAAATGAAGTTGCCAAGAATTTTTTCGCCGGCCAGCTGGAAAGCGAATCAAGCGCCGAGGCGATGAAATATCTTCTGGACCGCGGATTAAAAAAAGAGACGATTGAAGAATTTGAATTGGGTTTTTCAAATAATGATTTCGACCCTTTGACCAGGCATTTGATAAAAGCCGGATTTGCCATACAAGATATTGAACGCGCCGGTTTGAATTTTAAAAATGACAGGGGAAGTTACGT
>JAKAFV010000078.1 GCA_021817915.1 bacterium
TTTTTTCTAAAAACAAGATCTGGCTTTCCTAAAACACTGGCGTCGCTAGTTGTAAAAGTTTTGCGAGTTTGCATTTTTAACGCAGTAATAAAATCATTCTCAAATCTTGTCGATTTTGAACGTATGAGAGACATTCGTCGCGATCGTGCGCGAACAGTTAATGTGTCCAAACTTCTCTTTTTCGAAAAATTGCGATTAAGATTATTATGAGTTCGTTTCTTCATAGCCAGACTGAAAAACTTCTGAAGGAGATTCCGAACCAAAACCTCCGACAGCATCTCTATCTATAAGTTCTTTCCATTGCCCAATCCTATCTTCTTCAATGAAGGAAACTCGCCAATAAAATTTCAATAATTCCTCATCTATCTCACTAATTCGGCTGGCAATTTTTTTAGCGTAATCATAAAGCTGAGAAAGCATTTGAGATACACTTCTTTTTTCACGCGCAACTACGACTTCCTGCTGACCTCCCGCACTAAAAGCATCGCGTAAACTCGTGGACACTGCTCCGAATTCAGTAATCATGTACGTGGCCGCACGTTCATAATTTGCACGACTTTTAAATAATTCAGGAAATAAAATCATGCAATCAACTTTAAATCTTTCTTTTTGTTCTGACTCTAAAGTTCGAAATTGCTTAATAACTGGAGAAGACGATTCCGCTTCTTCATCTATCCACCATAAACCCTCACCTTCCTTCAGTTGACTTCGATAATATGATTTTATTTTCTGAATAGTATCTCCGCTTGTTCGCAACTCATCATAAGAAATGCCCATTTTATCAAATATTGATTTTCCTTCTGGCAAATCCATGTTGATTTTGTATCTCGGCGAATGAGTAACGCTAATTTCTGGCAAACATTCTTGATATAATCTGCACCGAACGTCTGGTCGCCCCCCCAATTTTCCAAACATAATAAAAATTCTTTCAACCTCTTCTACGCGCGAGGTCTCCAAAACGCTATTACCAGTTGAAATCCAATGATCTTTAGTAGTTATTTTTACCTCAACTCCAAAATATCTATTGGCAACGATGTCAGGAAAGGCGTATACTCCCGTTTGTTTAATTGTTCCTTCAAATTCCGTACCATTTGATGCTTCTTGCATCTTTTCACAAACAAGGCTTTCAAAATCAAGCGCCGAAATATTATTATCATCCCTTAATTTCAATACTAAAAGATTTTTGGATTTTTCTAAAAGACCAATAAAATTTTCTTCATTGGCATTTTTCTTTTTTGCATAAATCATATTATTTCAAATTTTTATCGAGAAATGACCGAATCGACTTCGCAATATGCCATGCCAAAACTGGGGGTACCGCATTCCCAATCTGCTTATACGCCTGAGAGGTGGATGGTAAAAATTCCATGTCGTCAGGGAATGACTGAATCCTTGCGGCTTCGCGAGCTGAAAGTCGTCGTTTGCCATTCCAATGATATTCAATATTGCCATGATGTTCTGTCCGCATTGTCGGCCCTGGTTTTTTTGGATCAATTACCGTATTGCCCTGTCCTTTGTTTTTCTTTGCTTTTGACCAATAATGATTGATGAAAAGACCCTCCTGAATTTTTTCTAAATCACTAAGTGCGTCTTTTACTGAAACATGCCTATCTTTGTTGGTCGGCTTTGGATAATCACTGTCTTCAAACAATGGTAAAACGTCTTTGCGAGTTCCAACGATAACTACTCGTTCACGCATTTGCGGCACGCCATAATCTGCGGCAAGAAGTAACTTATGATTTACATGATATCCCAGTTTTGCAAAATCATTTTTGATAATATCTATTGCCGTTCCATTATCTATTGTAAGAAGACCCTTAACATTCTCGGCAACAAACACAATCGGCTTCGTCCTACGGACAACCTCAGCCATGCTACGATAAAGAATTCCTTTTTCACTATTAAAACCCCTGCGTTTTCCAGCATGACTAAATTCCTGACAAGGAAAACCACCAAGCACAATATCAATTTTTTTTGGAAGTGACGCACCAAGCGTGGAATCGTGTTTACCATTTAGAATATCAACAATGCTTCCGCAAACAATATCGTGTTTGAAATAATTTTTAAATGTTTTACAAGCTGGCTCATCTATGTCATTAGCCCAATCTATAACAAACGGATGTTTCTGATATTTTTTTCCGTTCGATTCAAAGCCACCCACAAAACCAAGATCTAGACCACCACACCCAGTAAAAAGCGACACAACCGTAAACTTATTTTTAGTATTGTTAGCCATAAAATTATTTTGGATTGAAGCTCTATATAGTTATGATTATTTAAAAATTTTCTTTTATTTCCTATCTATTATAATTTACCAGGAATTTATCAACTTGATAAGCAGTTCGAGAAGGCTGATATCTTTAACCAGGTGCTGGCTTTTCAATCATCAATGTCCTTTATTTTACTTAAATTCAAAATTGGTATCTGGCGGAGGGGGAGGGATTTGAAACCTCGATACCTTGCGGTATACAGTCTTTCCAGGACTGCGCACTAGACCACTATGCGACCCCTCCTAACCTTTGTGATTGTATGCGAATTACAAATCATTTTCAATCAATCCCCTCCACCAAGACAACTTTATTAGAGTCGAGTAATTCGAGTGCTTAAAAAATC
>JAKAFV010000079.1 GCA_021817915.1 bacterium
AAAAACTTATAAAGCCTGTTAAAATTGCGGCGCCGGGAATCCGTGAATTCTTTAAGGCGATTCAGCTGAGTAAGAGCAAAAGCCGCCTGAATTTCTGTTGGCCTGAAATTATATCCCCTTTCCACAAAAACAAAGGCGCTATCATAGGGTTTGCCGTCAATTTTAAAAGTCGCCAAACGCGAACGGATCTTTTCATCGTGGCGGGAAATTCCTCTGCCCCAGCCCGCGAAAACCCTTGCCTTTTCCCTGAGTTTTTTATCGTTCAACATCAACATTCCTCCGGCGCCGGCAGCGGTGATAATGTGCGAAGCGTAAAAACTAGTAGTGGTAACATCAGACCAAATGCCTGAAGGCTTATTTTTAAATTTGCCGCCGATGGTGTCGCAGCTGTCTTCTATAAAAATTAATTTGTGGCGCCTGCAAAAATCATGGATTGCCTTTAAATCAATAAAGTTTCCGATTAGATGAGGCGCCATTACAGCCACTGTTTTTTTAGAAAGCGCTTTTTCCAGCGCGCTGGCATCAATCGTGTATTTATCAAGTTCAACATCGACAAAGACCGGAACTAAGCCAGTCTGAATAATCGGCGCCACAGTAGTGTTAAAATTACAAGCTGAAGTGATTATTTCAGAGCCCTTGGGAAATTTCATAATTTCTAAAGCCAATAAATTTGCCGAAGAGCCGGAATTAACAAAAAGGCCTGTTTTTTTCCCGAAAAGGCCGGCCACTTTATTTTCAAATTCCTGCGTTAATCTGCCTGTCGTCAGCCAGCCCGCTTTAAGAGTTTTATCCACGGCTTTAATTTCCGCTTCCCCGTAAGCATCTGTTGTGTTTGGAGCATACCAAACCCAATCCTTGCCAGCCGTAAATTTTTTATTTTTTATCAAAGAATTCATTTCTTATTTTTTAATGCATTTCCTTTTTGCCTTTTTCAATTTCAATTGGTATATGGCGCATCCAAATCTTATCTTTCCACCAATCTTTATTTTCTAAATACCAATTAATCGTTTTTTCCAGGCCCTCTTTAAACTCTACTTTAGGATGCCAGCCAAGAACTCTTTTAATTTTGCTGTTATCAGCTCTGTGCAAAAAAACCTGGCCCGGCCTGTCGCCGATATTCAACATTGAACTGGAATGTTTTTTCTTGTCTTCCCCGCCATTAACCTTCATCAGTTTAATTATTAAATCCGCAATTTCATTCACCGACCAGGCCTTGCCCAAACCAACATTAAAAACTTCCCCTTTAACTTTATTATCTGGAGCATGAAGAATCATATCAATAGCCCTGGCTAAGTCATCAACATAAGTAAAATCGCGCCTGCTGTTTCCGCTTCCATGTATAGTCAAGGGCTCGCCAATAATACAACTCGTGATAAATCTTGGAATAAGCTTTTCTAAATGCTGATTCGGTCCATACATGTTAAAAGGCCTGACAATCGTAGCGGGAATGCCGTAAGTGTTTACATAAGAAGAAACCAGCCGGTCGCCGCCGACTTTCGCCGCCGCGTAAGGGCTAGCCGGATTCAACGGATGATTTTCGTCCATCTTATTTTTTACGGCCGTACCATAAACCTCGCTTGTGGAAATATGAATAAATTTTTTGATTTTATCGCGATTTTGAAGAACCGCGTTGGCAACTCTTTGAGTGCCGATAACATCCGTCTCAAAAAAAATCGCGTCGTCATGGATTGAACGGGAAACGTGAGATTCGGCCGCGAAATGGACAATACTATCCACCTGAGACACTAAATGCTCTACTAGCTTGGCGTTTTTAACGTCGCCATACCAAAATTCAAAATTCTTGCTTCTTTTGATTTCGTCGGGAATATTTTTCATATCGCCGGCGTATGTTAGGGCGTCTAAAACCAAATATTTATAATCGGGATATTTTTTAAATAAAAATTTAAGAACGTTACTCCCAATAAAACCGGCGGCGCCGGTAAGTAAAATTGTCCTTTTTTTTGCTTTATCCATTAAATTTATATTATTTTAAGCTATTAAAAATGTCAATTATGAACTGAACCCTGTCTACAAATAAATTTCCTCCTCCAGTTACCTTTTTATAACCGGCTTCGGCTATTTTTTTCCTCAATTCATCGTTTTTGAGATAAAAGTCTATTTTTTCTTTCATTTCTTCGTAAGACCCGAAAAACTCGGCCTCTTTGCCTTCTTCAAAAACATCGCCCGTTTTGCTTGTGCGCTTATGAAGCATAAACGCTCCGCAAGCCGGGATTTCATAAGTGCGGCAAGCCAAAAGCTCTTTATTGTGTTCTCTCACAAAAGATAACACTATTTTGCTCGCGTTAAATACTTTAGACATTTCTCCGCAACAATTAACCCCCCTAAACTGAACGCGTCCGCGTTTTACAAGACAATAATTTTTAGGGCATTTTTCCCAAGAATTGCCGTAAACTTTTACGTCGTAGCCATCTTGGCATAATTTTTCCACAAACCAAGTTCTTTCTGATGGCTCGTCTTTGTGCCTCCTGATCCTTCGAGTGAGTCGTCGGCAATCTCCTCAACTTTACACTGCTCCAGTCGCCATCTCCGAGGACGCTAAGCGAATGTGCAGGAATAACTGGCGCCACTCTGAGGATAC